>NZ_WMBF01000033.1:0-26588 GCF_019400875.1 Streptomyces anatolicus
GCGCCGCCGTCCGCCGCGCTACGTGCCCCCGTCGACGCCGCCCCGGCCGCCGTCCCATTCGCCCCCACCGGGGCCACTCCGGGAACTCCGCCACCTCCCGCCCACAGCGGTTCCGTTGAGGCCACGTTGATCACGACCAGGCGTGAAAGGCCCCGGCGGCGGATGAAGTCGCGTAGGTCGGAGGCGAAGGTGTCGATCAGTTGCTCGTCGGTGCGGGTGTCGCCCGGGAGGGGGCCGCCGGGGCGGATCTCGGTGTCCGCCGCGGCGAGTTCGGAGTGGACCGCCGAGGGGAGGCCGTACGGGAGGACGCCGCCCGCGGCGAGTTCCTCGGCGCGTTTGGGCAGGGGGCAGTTGGCCGTGTCGTGGCCGCCGAAGACGAGCGAGGACAACGTTGGCAGGCCGCAGTCCGCGAAGGGCGGCGTCTCCGTCACCATGCCGACGGGCGCGTGCAGTCCGGCCGCCACTGCCGCGCACCCCGCGATGGCCGTGGTCGCAACCGAACCTCGCGCGCCGATCAGCCAGACCCCGACAAGGGGTGTCCCGACGGAAGAAGTAGAGAGCGCGTATGTGGGCACGGCTGCCTCCTGCCTGAGCGGATGTGATGGGTGATCGGAAGCTGATCGGAAGCTGATCGGATACGTACGGGGGCGCGGCGCGCGGGGCGCGCCGTGGAAAGACGGCGGGCGGAGGTCCGGCGTCCTCCGCCCGCCGTCGTCTAGCGGCCCCCGCCCGGACGGGCCGAAGCGGCGGAGGGAGAGCCGTCGGCCACGGGCAGGCCGGTCAGATCCCGCGAACCCTTCAGGTCCCTCAGATCCCGCGAACCCTTCAGGCCCCTCAGATCCCGCGAACCCTTCAGGCCCTGCGACTCCTTCAAGCCCCGCGAGTCCTTCGGATCCCGCAAGCTCTCCGGACCCCTCAGCCCGCTCAGCCCGCTCAGCCTCCTCAGCCCGCTCGGCCCCCTCCGCGCACTCAGCTCCCTCAGATCCTTCACCCGCACGTTCCGGAAGGAGACCTCATCGGTGTCGCCATGGTTCTGGAGGCCGACGTGCCCTTGGCGCAGGCTTCGCGCCGGGTCCGTGTTGGTGAAATCGTTGATCTTTACGCCGTTGAGGTAGACGCGAAGGCGTTCGCCCTCGACGCGGATCTCGTAGGTGTTCCACTCCCCCGGCGGGTTCAGCGCCTTGTCCCGCCTCTTCAGGTCCGCTGACTTGAAGCCGTAGACGGAGCCCGTGGTCTTCTCGGGGACGTCCGTGGCGTCGATCTGGATCTCGTAACCCTTGTTCACGGCCGACCAGGGGTCGTCGGAGGCCGGGAAGCCCACGAAGATCCCGGAGTTGTCGTCGCCGCGCATCCGCCAGTCGAGTTTGAGGGAGTAGGAGCCAAGTTCGCGCCGCTGGTACCAGAGCATGCCCATGCCGCCGACGGTCGTGAGCGTCCCGTCGTCCTCGTTCAGGGAGAAGGAGCCGGGGCCTGCTTGCTTCCAGTCCGCCAGGGAGGCCGCCTTGCCGTCGAAGAGGGGTGTGTAGCCCCGCTCGGGGCGGCAGTCGGCCTGGGCCGCGCCGGTGGCCCAGCGGATTCCGCCGAGGAGGTGCTGGCGGAAGGCCGGTTCGGCGTAGGACTCCTTGGTGTGGCCGCCGCCGGTGTAGAAGGAGCGGCCGCCCCGGTAGTCGCTCTGGCACCAGGCGATCGGGTGGTCGCCCATCGTGCCGCCCGTGTACGACGACTCGTCGAGCGAGGCGAGTACACGGGCCCGTTCACGCGGGTTGGAGCGGTAGTCGTACCACTCGTCGGTGCGCTCCCAGGGCCCGGCGCCCAGATGGGAGGTCGCCGGGTGGGCGTGGTCCTCCACCTGGACCTTCGCCCGCTGGATCGCGGGGTGTGACTGGAAGTACGCGCCCGTGAGCCCCCCGTAGAAGGGCCAGTCGTACTCGGTGTCGGCGGCGGCGTGCACCCCGACGTAGGCGCCGCCGCCCCGGATGTAGCCCTCGAAGGCCCGCTGCTGGGCGGCGTCGAGGACGTCGCCCGTGGTCGAGAGCCAGACGACGGCGTCGTACCGGCGCAGGTTCTTGGCCGTGAAGGCCCCCGCGTCCTCGGTCGCGTCGACGGTGAAGCCGCTCTCGGCGCCGAGTTCCCGGACGGTGGCGATGCCGGTGGGGATCGAGTCGTGCCGGAAGCCCGCCGTCTTGGAGAAGACGAGGACGCGTTCGCCGTCCTTGCCCGCCGCCCGGGCCGGGCCGGTCTCCGATGCGGCGGGTCCCGTCACGCACCCGATGAGCAGGGCAACCGCCGCCGTCGTGGTGAGGAGCCGTGCCCGACGTCCGCGCATCGCTGTCATCGGCGTCACCCCTTCCCACCGGTCGCGGCCCTGGTCGTGAACGTGAAGTCGTCCACGTCGTACAGGGCTCCCGAGCCCGTGCCCTTGAAGACCAGGTAGAGCGTCGTGGTCTTGGCCGGGGGCCGCGTGAGGGTCGTACTCACGTCCTTGTACGTCTCCCATGAACCGGTCGGTTCGACCTTCGCCGTGCCGAGCAGCCTGCCGCGTGCCGAGCCGCTGCGGACCTCGAGCGTGCCGCCGGATCCGGCCGAGGCGACCCGTGCGGTCAGCTTGGTGGCGTCGGCGAGGAGGTACGGCTTGAAGGAGATCCAATCGCCGTGGTGGATGTCGCCGACGGTCTTTCCGCCGTGCGCCGGGGCGTGGTTGACGACGGAGACGCCCTTGGAGTCGCCGTAGTGCTCGGCTTGGCGGTGCTTGGGCTGGACGACGTTCTGGTCGTGGGTGGTCAGCGCGGGCTGGCCGTTCGCGCCCTTGTCGGTGTACTCGGCGTCGAAGACCCCGAAGATGTTGGCGTTCGGGTCGTGCTCGCCGTCCGCCGACGTCTGGAGGGTGCCCGAGCAGCCGTTGGCCGAGGTGACGGGGTGCCCGTGGCTGTCATGGCCGAGGATGTGCGTGACCTTGACCTTGGCGCAGTCGACGGGGCCGTCTTCCGGGTCGGTCACCTTGACCTTGAACGGCACCTTGTCGCCGAAGGTGAACAGCTGGCCGTCGCCGGGGAGTTCCAGGGTCACCTTGGGCGCGGTGTTGCCGACGGTGATGTGCGCGCTGGCCGAACCGGTGCGGCCGGTGGAGTCCTTGACGGTCACGGTCGCCGTGTAGACGCCGTTCTTCTTGTACGTGTACGTGGGGTTCTGCTGAGTGGACTTGCCGCCGTCGCCGAAGTCCCAGGAGTAGGTCAGCGTGCCGCCGTCGGCGTCCGTGGCCTTCGCGGTGAACCTGGTCCGCAGCGGGGCCTGGCCACTGGTCACCGACGCGCTCGCCTCGACGACCGGGGAGTGCCCTGTCGTGGCGTTCTCGATGCGGAAGAGACCGGAGTTCTCGTCGCCGCCGAACCAGGCGGTGCCGTAGTCGAGGACGTAGAGCGCGCCGTCGGGGCCGAACTCCATGTCCATCACCTGGGTGCCCGTCCACGGGAACGGATTGATCTTCGAGACCGTGCCGTCGGCTCCCTGCTCGATGCGCTTGATCCAGCGCCTGCCGAACTCGCCGGCGAAGAAGTCACCGTCGTACGCCTCGGGGAACTTGACCGGGGAGGAGTTCTGCGCATCGTAGCGGTAGACCGGGCCGGCCATCGGGGACTCGGAGCCCGAGCCGAACTCGGGGACGGAACCGCCGTCGTACGGAATCCACGCTTCCTGGGCGGCCGGGAGGTCGGTGAGCCCGGTGTTGTGCGGCGAGTCGTTCTTGGGCTCGGCACAGTCGAAGGCGGCGCCGGAGGTGCCGGTCGCGAAGTCGTAGTCGACGTACGCGTCGTTCTTGCCTGTGCAGAACGGCCAGCCGAAGTTGCCCGGCTTGGTCACGCGGGCGAACTCCACCTGGCCGGCGGGGCCGCGCTTGGGGTCGGCCGCGCCCGCGTCGGGGCCGTAGTCGCCGACGTAGACGGTGCCGGTGGGCTTGTCGACGCTCATCCGGAAGGGGTTGCGGAAGCCCATGGCGTAGATCTCGGGGCGGGTCTTCTCGGTGCCCTTGGCGAAGAGGTTGCCGTCCGGGACCGTGTACGAGCCGTCGTCGGCGACCTTGATGCGCAGGATCTTGCCGCGCAGGTCGTTGGTGTTGCCCGCGCTGCGCCGGGCGTCGTACGCGGGGTTGCGGCCGGGACGCTCGTCGATGGGCGTGTAGCCGTCGGAGGCGAAGGGGTTGGAGTCGTCGCCCGTCGAGAGGTAGAGGTTGCCGTCCTTGTCGAAGTCGATGTCGCCGCCGACGTGGCAGCAGATGCCGCGGCTCGCGGGAACGTCGAGGACCTTCTTCTCACTGGCGTTGTCGAGGGTCCCGTCGGCCTTGAGGACGAAGCGGGAGAGGCGGTTGACGCCGTCGAACTTCTTGAACTCCTCGGCCGTCCCGTTCTCCGGTGCGTCGCCCGCCGGGGTGTCGAGCGGCGGCGCGTAGTAGAGGAAGATCGCGCGGTTCTCGCTGAACTTGGGGTCCAGGGCGACGCCTTGCAGACCCTCCTCGTCGTGCGTGTAGACGGGTATCTTGCCCGCGACCTTGGTGTTGCCCGCGGGGTCCGTCAGGCGCAGCGTGCCGTCGCGGCTCGTGTGCAGGACCGAGCGGTCCGGCAGCACGGAGAGCGTCATGGGCTCGCCCACCTCCGGCTCGCCCTTGGCGAGGGTGACCTGCTGGAAGTCCTCCGCGGCGGGTGCGGCCGTCGCGGGCGGGTCGGCGGGGACGGCCCCGGCCGTGGGTACGGCGAGGGTCAGCGAGGCACCGGTGAGCAGCGCGCCGGCGAGCAGGGCGAGGGCTTGGTGGCGAAGTCTCGGGCGTTTCCTGTGCACGGGGTTCCTCCGGAGGGGACGGTCGTACGCGGGTGTGTGCGCCGTGCGCCGGGGTGCGCCGTCACCCCGGACCTTCGGGTCCTGATTTATGTCCTGTACACATCAGGGACGGTAGCCACGTTTGTCCCGGGCGGATAGCCCTTACGCGGCACTGAAGTTCAGCTTCTTCCCGTCCCTGGACAAACACCGAGGGAAGGCCTACTTCGAGGAGCGGCCTTCACCGAGGAGCGGCCTAGTCCGAGCCGCGAACGCCGCGTCGAAGGAAGCGGTCGGCGCCTCGAAGTCGTACGCCTTCAGACGGGCCAGGGCCTCGGGGGCGCCCTGGAGGCGGTCCATGCCGGCGTCCTCCCACTCCACCGAGATCGGGCCCTCGTACGCGATCGAACGCAGCATCCGGAACACGTCCTCCCACGGGACGTCACCGTGGCCCGCCGAGACGAAGTCCCAGCCGCGCCGGGGGTCGCCCCAGGGCAGGTGGGAGCCGAGGCGGCCGTTGCGGCCGTCCAGGCGGCGCCGGGCCTCCTTGCAGTCGACGTGGTAGACGCGGTCCCGGAAGTCGTAGAGGAAGCCGACCGGGTCGAGGTCCTGCCAGACGAAGTGGGAGGGGTCGAAGTTGAGGCCGAAGGCCGGGCGGTGGCCGACGGCCTCCAGGGCCTTGTGCGTGGTCCAGTAGTCGTACGCGATCTCCGAGGGGTGCACCTCGTGGGCGAACCGCACGCCGTGCTCGTCGAAGACGTCCAGGATCGGGTTCCAGCGCTCGGCGAAGTCCTCGTAACCGCGCTCGATCATCGATTCGGGGGCAGGCGGGAACATCGCGACGAGGTGCCAGATCGCCGAACCCGTGAAGCCGACGACGGTGTCGACACCGAAGGCGGCGGCGGCCCGCGCGGTGTCCTTGATCTCGGCGGCGGCCCGCTGCCGCACGCCCTCCGCCTCGCCGTCGCCCCAGATACGGGCGGGCAGGATCGCCCGGTGCCGCTCGTCGATGATCGCGTCGCAGACGGCCTGGCCGACCAGGTGATTGGAGATCGCCCAGCACTTGAGGCCGTACTTGTCGAGGAGGGCGTGTTTCCCGTCCAGGTAGGCGGGGTCGGCGAGCGCCTTGTCGACCTCGAAGTGGTCACCCCAGCAGGCGAGTTCGAGCCCGTCGTAGCCGAAGTCGCGGGCGAGCCGGCAGACCTCTTCGAGCGGCAGGTCGGCCCACTGGCCGGTGAAGAGCGTGAACCTACGGGGCATGTCCGGGCCTCCTCAGGAGCAAGGGCGTGGGTACGCGGAGGGCACCCAGTCGGGGTCAGGTCGGGATCACGTGGGGATCACGTGGGGATCAGCGTGTACACGGAGTTCTTCGCCGCGCTCTCCTCCACCGCCGCGAGCACCCGCTGCACGCAGAGCCCGTCGGCGAAGGACGGTTCGGGCCGCGCCCCGGTGGCGATGGCGTGCAGCAGGTCGCGGGCCTGGTGCACGAAGGTGTGCTCGTAGCCGAGGCCGTGCCCGGGCGGCCACCAGGCGTCCAGGTACGGGTGCTCCGGTTCGGTCACCAGGATCCGGCGGAAGCCGGAGGACGCGGCGGGCTCGGTGTGGTCATGGAAGGAGAGTTCGTTCAGCCGCTCCAGGTCGAAGGCCAACGAGCCCTCGGAGCCGTTCAGTTCGAGGCGCAGCGCGTTCTTGCGGCCCGCCGCGAAGCGCGTCGCCTCGAAGGAGGCCAGTGCACCGGACGGGAAGCGGCCCGTGAAGAGAGCCGCGTCGTCCACCGTCACCGTGCCGCGCCGTGTGCCGCCCGACGCCGTGAGCCCGCTGGAAGGACCCTCAAGGATCGGCCTTTCGCGTACGAAGGTCTCGGTGAGCGCGGAGACTCCCGCCACCTGCTCCCCCGCCAGGTACTGCGCGAGGTCGACGATGTGCGCCCCCAGGTCACCGAGCGCCCCTGAGCCCGCGTGCTCCTTGAGCAGCCGCCAGGTGAGCGGGAAGCCGGCGTCCACCAGCCAGTCCTGAAGGTACGTCAGACGGACGTGCCGCAGTGCTCCGAGCCGTCCTTGGGCGACCATCCGCCGGGCGAGCGCGAGGGCGGGCACGCGCCGGTAGTTGAAGCCGACCATGGCCACCTGCCCCCGGGCGCGGGCCCGTTCGGCGGCCTCGGCCATCGCCTCGGCCTCCTCGACGGTGTTCGCCAGCGGCTTCTCGCACAGTACGTGCTTGCCCGCCTCCAGGGCCGCGACGGCGATCTCCGCATGGCTGTCGCCGGGGGTGCAGATGTCGACGAGGTCGACATCGTCCCGGGCGATCAGGGCCCGCCAGTCGGTCTCGGCGGCGGCCCAGCCGAGCCGGTCGGCGGCGGCGCGCACGGCGCCCGCGTCGCGCCCGCAGACGGCGGCGAGCACCGGGTCGACCGGCAGGTCGAAGACGCGCCCCACCGTGCGCCAGCCCTGGGAGTGGGCGGCGCCCATGAAGGCGTACCCGACCATGCCCACTCCCAGCGGCCGCTTCCCCGCCGCCTCGGAACCGGCCCCGGGGCCGGACGCTTCCGTCTCACGCATGCGGTACTCCTCCTCGTCGTCGACGCTCGGTGGGGGTGCGGACACGCGCGTCACTTGAAGCCGGTGGACATGTACTGGCCGACGTTTTCCTTGTCGACCACGGCCGAGTAGCAGGTGACGAAGGACGGGATCTCGAACTCCGCCATGCCGCTGACGCCCTTGCCCTGCCCGAGGGCGCGCGCCAGGTCGATGGCGGAGGCGGCCATGGTGGGCGGGTAGAGGACGGTGGCCTTCAGTACGCTGTTGTCCGCCTCGATGGCCTGGAAGGCGGAGAGCGCGCCCGCGCCGCCGACCATCAGGAAGTCGTCCCTTCCCGCCTGCTTGATCGCGCGCAGGGCGCCCACGCCCTGGTCGTCGTCGTGGTTCCACAGCGCGTCGAAGTTCTTCTGCGCCTGGAGGAGCTGGGACATCTTCGACTGGCCCGACTCGACGGTGAACTCGGCCGCCTGGCGGGCGACCTTCTTGATGTTCGGGTAGTTCTTGAGGGCGTCGTCGAGGCCTTTGGTGCGCTGCTTGGTCAGTTCGAGGTTGTCGAGCCCGGCAAGCTCCACCACGCGGGCGTTCTTCTTGTCCTTGAGCTTCTCGCCGATGTAGTGACCGGCGCTCAGGCCCATGCCGTAGTTGTCGCCGCCGATCCAGCAGCGGTAGGCCTGCGGCGAGGCGAAGACGCGATCGAGGTTGACGACGGGGATGTTCGCCTTCATCGCCTTGAGGCCGACCTGCGTGAGCGCCTTGCCGTCGGCGGGCAGGATCACCAGGACGTCGACCTTCTTGTTGATCAGCGTCTCGACCTGACCGATCTGCGCGGCGGTGTCGTTGGAGCCCTCGGTGGCCTCCAGGGTGACGTCGGAGTACTTCTCCGCGCGCTCCCTGGCGTTGTCGTTGATGGCGTTGAGCCAGCCGTGGTCGGCCTGCGGGCCCGCGAAGCCGATGGTGACCTTCTTGCCCGGCTTGTCGTCGGCGACCTGCTGGTCCTTGGGGTCGTCGCCCTCGCCCTTCGGCTCGTTGCTGGTGCACCCCGCCATCAGGGCTCCGGTGGACAGGGCGGCGGCTCCGAAGAGGAGGCCTCTGCGGCTCGCGTTCGTTGGCATGGGTGAACCCCTCAGCTCAGGAAGTGGTGGCCGTGCGTCGTTGGACCAGCACCGCGGCGACGATGATCGCCCCCTTGGCGATCTGCTGGGTGGCGGTCTCCAGATTGTTGAGCGCGAAGATGTTGGTGATCGTGGTGAAGATCAGTACGCCGAGCACCGAGCCGGTGATGGTGCCCCGGCCGCCGCTGAGCAGGGTGCCGCCGATGATCGCGGCGGCGATGGCGTCGAGCTCGTACAGATTGCCGTTGGTGTTCTGGCCCGATCCGGCGAGGACGATCAGCAGGAACGCCGCGATGCCGCAGCACAGCCCGGAGAGCAGATACAGATACAGCCGCTGTCTGCGTACGTCGATGCCCGCGAGGCGTGCCGCTTCCGCGTTGCCGCCGACCGCGACGGAGCGCCGGCCGAAGGTGGTGCGGTTCAGCAGCAGCCAGCCGACGACGGTGACGGCGGCGAAGACCAGGACCAGCGGGGGGATGCCAAGGACGTAGGAGTCGCGCTCGCCGAGCCTCAGCACCCCGTCGACGGTGACCATTTGGGTCTTGCCGTCGGTGATCTGGAGGGCGAGCCCGCGCCCCGCCGCCAGCATGGCGAGGGTGGCGATGAACGGCACTATCCCGCCGTACGCGATGAGCATGCCGTTGACCAGGCCGCACCCCATGCCGACGACGACGGCGGTGAAGAGGATGCCCGCGAAGCCGTACTCCTGGGTGGCGACCGTCGTCGCCCATACCGAGGCGAGCGCGACGATCGCGCCGACCGACAGGTCGATGCCGCCGGAGATGATCACGAACGTCATGCCGACGGTGACGACGCCGATGACGGAGGCCTGGGTGAGGATCAGCTGGAGGTTGTCGGTGTCCAGGAACGAGTCGGGCTTGGTGAGGCCGCCGATCAGGACCAGCGCGGCGAGCACGCCGACCAGCGAGAGCGTGCGGAGGTCGGTGCGGGCCAGCGTGGCACGCCACGGGCTGCCGCCGCCGTCGGCGGGCGCGGTCTTGCGGGCGGCGGCCTCGGCCGCCGGGGCGGGCTGGGTCATGACGCCGGGCTCCCTTCGATGACGAGGTCGAGTACGCGGTGTTCGTCGAGGTCACGGGCGGCCGCGGTGTGTACGACGCGGCCTTCGCGGAGCACGAGCACGCGGTCGGCGAGGCCGAGCACCTCGGGCACCTCGCTGGAGACGAGGAGCACGGCGAGGCCTTCGTCGGCGAGGCGGCGGATCACCGCGTACAGCTCGGCGCGGGCGCCGACGTCGACGCCGCGGGTCGGCTCGTCGAGGAGCAGGACGCGGCAGCCGCGCAGGAGCCAGCGGGCCAGGACGGCCTTTTGCTGGTTGCCCCCGGAGAGGGTGCGCACGGGGGCGGAGGGGTCGTCGGGGCGCAGCGACAGTTCGCGGGTGGCGGCTCGCGCGGCACTCCGTTCGGCGCCCCGGTCGAGCCAGCCGCCGCGTGAGAAGCGGGACATGGAGGAGACGGAGACATTGCGGGTGACGGACTCCAGCATGAGCAGGGCCTGAGCCTTGCGCTCCTCGGGTGCGAGGCCGAGGCCCGCGCGGACGGCGTCCCGGACACTTCCGGGCCGCAACACCCGCCCCTGGACGGCTACTTGTCCGGCGGTCGGTTTGCGGGCGCCGTAGATCGTCTCCAGGATCTCGGAGCGGCCCGACCCGACGAGCCCGGCGAGGCCGACGATCTCTCCGGGACGCAGGTCGAGGTCGAGGGGTGCGAACTCGCCGTGCCGGGTGAGGCCCCGTACGCTCAACACCGGCTCGGACGCGGCCTGTTCAGCGGGCCTCTCCGGAAAGACGTACTCGACATTGCGGCCGGTCATGAGCGCCACGATGCCCCTGGTCGGCGTGGTCTTCGCGGGCAGGCCGCCCGCGACGGCGCGGCCGTCCTTGAGGACGGTGACGCGGTCGCCGATGCGGCGGATCTCTTCGAGGCGGTGCGAGATGTAGACGACGGCGACGCCGTCCGCGGTGAGGTCGCCGACGATGCGGAAGAGGTTGTCGACCTCGTCGGGGTCGAGGGCGGCGGACGGTTCGTCCATGACGATCAGGCGCACCTCGTGGGAGAGGGCGCGGGCCATCGAGACGATCTGCTGCTGGGCGGCGGAGAGGTCGCCGACGAGCCGCCCCGGATCGATCTCCGGGTGCCCAAGTCGTTGGAGGAGTGCCGCTGTTGAGGCCTTGGCTACGCGTCCGCGCACGACGAATCCCGCGGTGGTCGGTTCGTGTCCGAGGTGGACGTTCTCGGCGACGGAGAGGTGCTCCACCAGGTCGAGTTCCTGGTAGATGGTGGCGATGCCGAGCCGCATGGCCGCGAGGGGCGAGCGGAGCGCGGTGGGCTCGCCGCGCCAGCGGATCTCGCCGTCGTCGGGCTGGTGGGCGCCCGCGAGGACCTTGATGAGCGTGGACTTGCCGGCGCCGTTCTGGCCGAGGAGGCAGTGCACCTCGCCGGCCTGGACCTGGAGGTCGACGCCGTCGAGCGCACGGACGCCGGGGAATGACTTGGTGATGCCGGACATGGTGAGCAGCGGTGGTTCTGGTGCCATGGCGGTTCCCCCAGGCGGGTGCGTACGAGCCGGTCTCAGGGCAGGGCGGTGCTGCGGATCAGGGCAGGGCGTACTGCGGTTTCTGAGCAGGGCGGTGCTGCGCGCTGTGCTGGGTGCGGTGGCTCTATGGGGCTTGCGTGCCGGTCAGGCCGGGGAGAACAGGTGGTCGCTGATGAGCCGGGCGCCGCCGATGACACCGGCGGTGGGGCCCAGCTCACCGAGGACGATGGGGAGGTTGCCGGTCGCCAGCGGCAGGGACTGGCGGTAGACCTGCGTGCGGATCGCGGCGAGCAGAGTATGGCCGAGGCCGGTCACACCGCCGCCGATCACCACGAGGCCGGGGTTGAAGAAGCTGACGAGGGCCGCGATGACCTGGCCGGTGCGGTTGCCGCCCTCGCGGATGAGGTCGAGCGCCGTGGCGTCACCCGCGGCGGCCGCCGCCGCGACGTCGACGGCACTGAGCCGCCCCGCCTCGTCGAACCGCGCGGCCAGCTCCGCCGAACGCCCCTGCGTGGCCGCCTCCTCCGCGTCGCGGGCGAGCGCCGCGCCGCTGAAGTAGGCCTCCAGGCAGCCCCTGTTGCCGCAGGCGCAGGGGCGGCCGTCCGGTTCGGCCTGGATGTGGCCGATGTCGCCCGCGCTGCCCGTCGTACCGCGGTAGACCTCGCCGCCGACGACGATGCCGCAGCCGATGCCCGTGCCGATCTTGACGCAGAGGAAGTCGCCCACGGAGCGTGCGACGCCCGCGTGCTGCTCCCCCATCGCCATGAGGTTCACGTCGTTGTCGACCATGACGGGACAGCCCAGCTCCTGGCTCAGGGCCTCCCTGACGGGGAAGCCGTCCCAGCCCGGCATGATCGGCGGGGCGACCGGTACGCCTTCGGGGAAGCGGACGGGCCCGGGGACGCCGATGCCGGCGCCGTCGAACCCTTCCGCGAGCCCGGACGCCTTCAACTTGGCCGCCATCGCGAGGACTTGCTCGAAGACAGCGACCGGGCCCTCGCGCACGTCCATGGGCTGGTTGATGTGGCCGAGGACCTCCAGCTCGGCGTTGGTCACCGCGACGTCCACGGAGGTCGCGCCGATGTCCACGCCGAGGAAGCGCAGGGCCGGGGCCAGCCGGATGTTGTGGGAGCGGCGGCCGCCGCGCGAGGCGGCGAGACCGTCGGCGACCACGAGTCCGGTCTCCAGGAGCCGGTCGACCTCGACGGCGAGCTTGGAGCGCGAGAGATCGACCTGATCGCCCAGCTGCGCACGGGAGTTGGGCCCGCCGTCACGCAACAGCCGCAGCAGCCGCGCCTGGTGCGCGTTGGCGGGTCGAGCCGTCATACGTCTCACGCGCCCCTCCCCGCCTCATCGGGCTTCCTCCGTGCTTTCGAGGGGAACGTAGCAGCGCGTGCCGGGGCTGGGAAGAAGTTGCGCGCGAATTGCCCGCGACTTTCTCCAGTCACAGGACAAAGCAACTCCGGAGCGGTAGTTGTTCCACTCCGGTGCCGTGGCTGGTCCACTCCGGTGCCGTGCACGGCTTACCTCTGAGGTAATCGACGCCTCCGGGGGACGTAGCGCACGATGGTGGTCCGCCGCCCCCCAGTGGAAGGTCGCCTCATGTCGGACACCCTGGCCCAGAACGATCCGCGCGCCCACCTGCTCTCCCTCGTCCCCTTCGCCGGGCACCTCGGGATCACCTTCGAAGAGGCGGGGCCCGACCGCGTGGAGGGCACCCTGCCGTGGTCGCCGGAGCTGTGCACGGTGGGCGGCGTGCTGCACGGCGGGGCGGTGATGACGCTCGCCGACACGGTCGGCGCGGTGTGCGCGTTCCTCAACCTGCCCGAGGGCGCGGCGACATCGACGATCGAGTCCAAGACGAACTTCCTGCGGGCCGTGCGCTCCGGAACGGCCCGCGCGGTTGCCCGCCCGCTGCACATCGGCGGCTCCTTCATCGTCGTACAGACCGAGATGTACGACGATCAAGGGCGGCTGACAGGCCAGACCACGCAGACGCAGGCGGTGCTCGGCGCCAGGAGCTAGCGAGCGCCCTACGGACCCGGCGAGCGCCCCGCGGACCCGGCGAGCGCCGCTACGGGCAGCGGATGACCTGTCCCGCGTACGAGAGGTTGCCGCCGAAGCCGAACAGCAGGACCGGGTCGCCGGAGCGCAGCTCCCCGCGCTCCACGAGCTTGGACAGGGCCATCGGGATGCTTCCCGCCGAGGTGTTGCCGGAGTCGACGACATCGCGGGCGACGACGGCGTTCACCGCGCCGATGCGCTCGGCGAGCGGCTCGATGATGCGGAGGTTGGCCTGGTGCAGGACGAGTCCGGCGAGGTCGGCCGGGGTGAGCCCGGCGCGCTCGCAGGCCGCGCGGGCCAGCGGCGGCAGCTGGGTCGTGGCCCAGCGGTAGACGCTCTGCCCTTCCTGGGCGAAGCGCGGCGGGGTGCCCTCGATGCGGACGGCGTGGCCCATCTCGGGCACCGAGCCCCACAGCACCGGGGCGATGCCGGGCTCCTCGCCGGGCCCGCACGCCTCGACGACGACGGCGCCCGCGCCGTCACCGGTCAGTACGCAGGAGGTGCGGTCCGTCCAGTCGGTGACCTCCGACATCTTGTCCGCGCCGATGACCAGGGCGCGGGTGGCGGCCCCGGCCCGCACGGTGTGGTCGGCGGTGGCGAGCGCGTGTGTGAAGCCCGCGCACACGACGTTGATGTCCATCGCGGACGGCGAGGGGATGCCGAGCCGGGCCGCGACCCGCGCGGCCATGTTCGGCGAGCGGTCGATGGCCGTGGAGGTGGCGACCAGGACCAGGTCGATCGCGTCGGGGGTCAGGCCCGCCGATGCCAGCGCCTTGCCCCCGGCGTGCGCGGCCAGCTCGTCGACCGGCTCCTCGGGTCCCGCGATGTGACGGGTGCGGATGCCCGCCCGGGAGCGGATCCACTCGTCGCTGGTGTCGACCATGCCCGCCAGGTCCTCGTTGGTGAGGATCTTGGCGGGCTGGTAATGGCCGACAGCGGCGATGCGCGAGCCGTGCATGTACGGGTCCCCCTTGTTGCCGGAGATGCGGGACCCTCCAGTGTGGTCAGCGACTCACCGGTAACAGGGCACGTAAAGCGACAGGAAAGGCGGGCGCGCTTTGGATGCTTCTCATGATCCGATCACCCTCTGAAGAGGGGGGTGACCTTGTGTGCGAGTCCGGGCGGCGCGAAGGGACAATGAGACGCGAAGGGACAATGAGAGCGGGGCGTGACGGCTGACACCCTCCGCATCAAGGGCCGATTCGGCTGCCAGCACGTACAGAACCGGGACTGATCAGGACATGGGACGAGTCACGGAGCGGCGCAAGGTCATCCGGATCCGGGACGGGCACGTCACCGAGCGGCCCGACACCCTGGTCGCCGAGGAGCCCCTGGAGATCCGGCTCAACGGCAAGCCGCTCGCCATCACCATGCGCACGCCGGGCGACGACTTCGCGCTCGCGGCGGGCTTCCTGGTGAGCGAGGGGGTCCTCGGGGACGCCGAAGAGCTGCAGAACATCGTGTACTGCGCCGGTGCCACCGAGGACGGTTCAAACACGTACAACGTGGTGGACGTGCGTACGTCCCCGGAGATCGTCCTGCCCGACATCACCCTGGAGCGGAACGTCTACACGACGTCGTCGTGCGGTCTGTGCGGCAAGGCCAGTCTCGACGCGGTGCGCACCACCGCGCGCTGGCCGATCGCCGACACTCCCCCGGTTCGCGTCGGCACCGGGCTGCTCGCGGACCTCCCCGACCGGCTGCGCGAGTCGCAGCGGGTGTTCGACCGGACCGGGGGGCTGCACGCGGCCGCGCTCTTCGACGAGGAGGGGCGGCTGCTCGACATACGGGAGGACGTCGGGCGGCACAACGCCGTCGACAAGCTCGTCGGCCGGGCCCTCCAGGAGGGGCGGCTTCCGCTGTCGCGCGCGATCCTGCTCGTCTCGGGCCGCGCGTCGTTCGAGCTGGCCCAGAAGGCGGTGATGGCGGGCATTCCGGTGCTGGCCGCGGTCTCGGCGCCGTCCTCGCTCGCGGTCGACCTGGCCACCGAGACCGGTCTGACGCTGGTCGGCTTCCTGCGGGGCTCCTCCATGAACGTGTACGCGGGCGAACACCGCCTCGCCTTGCCGGCAGCGGCCACGTAGGGCTGACCGGCGGTCCGTGGCGGCCCCGCCCCGCGGCAGCCCCGCCCGGTCACAGCCCTGCCTCGTGACGGCCCGTCACCTGCCCTGCGGCACATGACGTGTTCCGTGGGCGAGACGGGCGCGCACGCATGAGCGGCCGCGGCGCGCGGGGGCCCTCTGGCGCACGGTTCTTGTGAGGCGCGGTGGCCGCCAGTACCGTCTGTGGCGCGCATGCAGGACGTAGGACGTGGGATGTCAGGACGTCCCGCGTCCTCGCCGTCGCCACAGCCGTCGCCAGGAAGGCGGGCCGCACCTTGTCGTCGAGACCGAGCCTCCGAGTACGCCTCAGACCCCTCCGCACCGCAGTCGCCGCCGTGACCGCGACCGCCCTCGGCGCCCTGCTGCCCGCGCCCTCCGCGCAGGCGGACCCCGCACCGGCGGCGTTCGAGCAGCAGGTGCTCTTCAAGGCCTCCCAGGACCCCGGATACGCCTGCTTCCGCATCCCCGCCGTCGTGCGGACGACGAAGGGCACCCTGCTCGCCTTCGCCGAGGGCCGCGTCAACGACTGCAGCGACGCGGGCGACATAGACCTGGTGCTCAAGCGGTCCCACGACGGCGGCCGCACCTGGGGGCCGCTCCAGGTCATCAACGAGGGCGCGGGCGACACGCACGGCAACCCGGCGCCGGTCGTGGACCGCCGCAGCGGGCGCGTCCTGCTGGCGGAGACGTACAACACCGGCCGCACGGACGGCGCGAACTGCTCGGTGCCGTGTGACCGCACCCCCCACATGCAGTACAGCGACGACGACGGCCGCAGCTGGTCGCGGCCGCGCGACCTGAGCGACGAGATCCTGCCGAAGCACTGGAACTCCTGGTACGCGACCGGCCCCGTGCACGGCATCCAGCTGTCCCGGGGCAAGCACGCGGGACGGCTCGCCTTCGCCGTCAACGCCGAGACGTGGGACGGCGGCCGGGTCACCGCCAACCACGCCGCGCTGGCCGTCAGCGACGACGGCGGCGACCACTGGAGGATCGGCGCCACCGACTCGTACCCGATAAGCCAGGACGGCATCTTCCGCCAGAAACCGTCGGAGATGACCCTCACCGAGCGGCCCGACGGCACCGTCTACGTCAGCGGCCGCGAGCAGGACGGCACCGACCTCGGCCACCGCTCGCACACGGTGAGCCGCGACGGCGGCGCCTCCTTCGCCGCGCCCTTCCGCGCGATCCCCGATCTGTACGCCCCCCAAGTGCAGTGCTCCACGCTCCAGTTCGGCAGGCGGATGCTGCTCGGCTGCCCCGGCGACCCCGACCGGCGCCGCACGATGCAGATCCGCTCCTCCTACGACGGCGGCCGCACCTGGGACAGCGTCGACCGGGGCACGACGGTGACCACGGACTGGTCCGGCTACTCCGACCTGGTGCGGGCCGACGAAGCGCACGTCGGCCTGCTGTACGAGGGCGGCGCGGTCGACGCCCGCGACGAGATCCGCTTCGCCCGCTTCACCGAGGACTGGCTCAAGCCGCGCCGAGGCCCCGACCCGAGGACCCCTGACCACGCCCCATGGGCCCGTTCGGCGGTCGTGCTCGGCGGGGCGCGCGAGACCGAGGGGCGCTTCGGCGGCGCCCTCGCCTTCGACGGCACCGACGACGCCGTACGCCTCCCCTTCCGCCGTCAACTCCCGTTGGGCACACGTGACTTCACCGCATCGCTGTGGTTCCGCTACTCCGCGACCACCGGCGAGCAGCCGCTGCTCTGGATGGGCGGCATCGGCACCAACCAGCCGCAGGTGTGGCTGCGCGGCGAACCCGCGAGCAACCGCGTCACCGGCCTGATCACCACGCGGGACGGTGCCACGCCCCCGCGGTCCGCGTCCGTGCGCACCACGAGCGCGTACAACGACGGCCAGTGGCACCACATCGCACTGCGGCGCGGCGACGGCCGCCTGACGCTGTTCGTCGACGGTACGCAGGTCACTTCCGCCGATGTGCCGGGCTCGGTCTCCCGCAACTCGCCCTTCGGCGTGCACGTCGGGCAACGGCTCGACAGCCGCGCCCATTTCACCGGGGCGATCGACGAGGTGCGGGTCCACGACAGGGCGCTGAGCGACGCCGAGGTGGAGACCCTGCGCACCACCGCCGCCCCTGTGACACGGGACACCGTCATCCGGCTTCCCATGGACCGCGTGCGCGGCAGCAACTAACGTCCCCGGCGTGTCCGACCAAGAACGTCACCACGGGGTGGGCGGCAGGATCTGGCTGGTCCTGCTGCTCGCCCTCGCCCTCGCGGCCGTCCTGCTCGTCGTCCTGCCCAGAGACGACCGGGGAGGCGACGGCGACGGCGCGAGCACGGCGTGCCGGCCCCGCACGGTGGCGTCCTGGTCCGCCGAGGAGAAGGTCACCGAAGCGTTCACGCGCTACGGCGACGACGGGACGCGGACCGACGACTGGACGGGCGGGGACGGCACGCACTCGGTGCGGCTGCCGGACGGGCGCGTGCTGTGGCTGTTCTCCGACACCCTCCTCGGCCGGGTCCACGCGCCGCCCAACACGGCGGGCCAGCCGCACAGCTGGCGCGACCCGAACGCGCCCATGGTCCGCAACTCGGCCGTGGTGATGTCCCGCTCGGGCACCCTGGAGCGCACCCTGCCCGCCCCGCTCTTCACCGATCCGGCGCCCCAGCAGTGGCGCTGGCCGGTGGCCGCACGGGTCGAGCCCCGCTCCCTGGCCTCGGACGAGAAGGTCGTACGCGTCCTGCTGTGGAACCGCATGGCGAGCCAGGGCCCCTGGATCTACGGCGTCCCGATGGCCACGGAGGTCGCCACGCTCTCCCTGCCCGACCTGCGCGTCGAGGGCGTCGTGAAGGTGTCCGACCAGCAGCGCGTCGCGGACCCGGAGAAGCGGGTCCTGTACGGCACGGCGACGGTCGACGACGACGGCTGGACGTACGTCTTCGGCGGCACCGACGCCCAGGCCACCTCGCGCCCTTCCTCGGACGCCCATGTGGCGCGCGTCCGGCACGGGCGGCTCGCCGAGGCCGCCGCGTGGGAGTACTGGGACGGCGAGGAGTGGGGGAAGGGCCCGTCGCGGCCGGTGCTCGGGGACGGCAGGCGGAAGGGGGTGGGCAGCGCGTTCACGGTGGTGCGCGACGAAGGAACGTATGTGCTGTTCACCATGGCCGCGGGCGCCAAGGGCCTGACCGAGGTCACGTCGTACTGGTCGTGCTCGCCCACCGGCCCCTGGCACGGCCCCGCCAAGGGTTTCGAGGCGCCCCTGCCGAAGGACAGCGCGGCACGCCAGGACACCGCCGCCTACAACCCGCAGGCCCATCCGGCGCTCGGCCGCGACGGGCGCGTGGTGCTCAGTTACGACGTCAACTGGCTGGACCCGGTGCCCGCGAGCGCGCAGGCGAACATCAACCGGAACGTGGCCCTGTACCGGCCGCGGTTCGTGTCGCTCCGCCTTGCCGAGCCCCGCTGACGGCCTCCTCGCCGCCGAAGTCCGTCAGATCGCGCGAGCGGCGCTTGGCGATGACCGCGCAGACCATCAGCTGCATCTGGTGGAAGAGCATCAGCGGCAGCACGGCGAGCGAGGCGTGCGCCCCGAACAGGACGCTCGCCATGGGCAGCCCCGCGGCCAGGGACTTCTTCGAGCCGGCGAACTGGATCGCGACGCGGTCGCCGCGGCCGAACCCGAGCCGCTTCGCGCCGTACCAGGTCAGCACCAGCATCACGGTGAGCAGCACCGCCTCGACGCCGAGCAGCGCGAGCAGCCGCAGCGGGGTCACCTGGTGCCAGATGCCCTGCACCATGCCCTGGCTGAAGGCGGTGTAGACGACGAGCAGGATCGAGGCGCGGTCGACGTATCCGAGGACCTTCTTGTGCCGGGAGAGGAAGCCGCCGACCCAGCGGCGCAGCAGCTGCCCGGCGACGAACGGCACGAGCAGCTGGAGCACGATCTTGAGGACGGAGTCCGCCGAGAAGCCGCCGCCGGTGCCGCCGAGCAGCGCGGCCGCGAGCAGCGGGGTGAGCACGATGCCCGCCAAGGAGGAGAAGGACCCTGCGCAGATCGCGGCGGGCACGTTGCCGCGGGCCAGGGAGGTGAAGGCGATGGACGACTGGATCGTCGACGGCACCAGGGTGAGGAAGAGGAAGCCGCTGTAGAGGGCGGGCGTCAGGACGTAGGGAACGAGGCCCTTGGCGGCGAGCCCGAGCAGCGGGAAGACGACGAACGTACAGGCGAGGACCGTGAGGTGGAGCCGCCAGTGCCTGAGCCCGTCGAGCGCCTCGCGGGTGGAGAGCCGGGCCCCGTAGAGGAAGAAGAGGAACGAGACGGCGGCGGTGGAGGCCCCGGAGGCGACGTCGGCGGCGGCGCCGCGGGCGGGCAGGAGCGCCGCGAGGCCCACGGTCGCGAGCAACGCCACGATGTACGGGTCGACCGGCATCCAGGACGGCCACTTCAGGCGTTTCACGGGGCTCCATGCTTTCGGCTCGGGAAAGTCGCTTCTCGGCACGGGAGTGTGCCTCTCCATGATCCGCCCGCCCGGCGCGATCAGGAATCCCGTACACCGTTCTGACTGTCATCACGGAACACGATGAGCGCGTATAGGCTGGCTCTCGTGTACGACCCTTCGCAGCTGCGCACCTTCCTCGCGGTCGCCCAGACGCTGAGCTTCACGCAGGCCGCCCGGCGCCTCGGTCTGCGCCAGTCGACGGTGAGCCAGCACGTGCGCCGCCTGGAGGAGGCGACCGGGCGCCGGCTGTTCACGCGCGACACGCACAGCGTCGAGCTGACCGAGGACGGCGAGGCGATGCTCGGCTTCGCCCGCCGCATCCTGGCCGTGCACGAGCAGGCGTCGGCGTTCTTCACGCGGACGCGGCTGGGCGGGCGGCTGCGGTTCGGGGCCTCCGAGGACTTCGTCCTGACACGGCTCACCGACATCCTGGAGTCCTTCCGGCACGCCCACCCGGACGTCGATCTGGAGCTGACCGTCGAGCTCTCCGGCACGCTGCACGAGCAGCTCGACGCGGGCAGGCTCGACCTGGTGCTCGCCAAGCGGCGCCCCGAGGACCCGCGAGGTCAGCTGGTCCGCCACGACGAGCTGGTGTGGATCGGCTCCGAGCGGCTGCGCCTGGACCCCGAGCGCCCCGTGCCGCTGATCGTCTACCCGCCGCCGGGCATCACCCGCGCCCTCGCCTTCGAGGCGCTGGAGCGGCGCGGCCGTCCCTGGCGGGTGGCCTGCACGAGCGGCAGCCTCAACGGCCTTGTGGCGGCGGCCCGCGCGGGCCTGGGCGTGATGGCGCACTCGCGCGGCCTGATCCCGCCGGGCCTGGTCCGCGTCCCGGACCGGGCGGGCCTGCCCGAGCTGGGCGCGGTCGACTTCGTCCTGCTGCACGGCGAGCGGCGCGCCGCCGACCAGGCCGCGGCCGACGCGCTCGCGGCGGCGATCCTGGCGGGCGGGGACCGGCTGCGGCGCGGTGCCTAGGGCCTGTCCGGCGGATCAGGTCGCGTTCGGGTGGCGGCCACCTTTCAGGTCGCGGAACAGCCCCTAGCGCAGGGGACGCGGGTAGGTGAGTTCCTTGAAGCGGCGCAGGAGTGGCGCGGACTCGATGTGCCGCACGCCGTCCAGCGGGCCGAGTCTGCCGCTCAGATAGGCGTACAGCTCCGCCGTGTCGCGGGTCACGACGGTCGCCATCAGGTTGGCGGACCCGGTGACGGCGGAGGCGTGGGCGATCTCGGGGTGCCCGGCCACGGTCCGCCCGACCTCGTCGAGGGCTCCGGGGGCGACGGTGACCCAGAGCATCGCGGCGGTGGCGAAGCCGAAGTACGAGGTGTCGTACTCGGTGTCGATGTAGAGCGCGCCGGAGCCGAGCAGCGCGGCGACGCGGCGCTTGACCGCGGACTCGGAGCGGCCCGTGAGCCGCTGGAGTTCGGGGTAGGTGACGCGGCCGTCGGCCTTCAGGGCGGCGACCAGGGGCTCGTCGTCGGGGGCGATGCTGACGGGGCCCGGCCCGGGGGCGGTCGGCGGTCCGGCCGGGCGCAGGGCGGCGACCTGGGCGTCGGTCAGCGGGCGGTGCTTGCCGATCCAGCCGGTGCGTCCGCCGTAGAAGTTGCGCAGGAGCTGGTGTGCGCTGATCTCGACGAGTGCGCGGGTGCGCAGGAGCTTGCCGAAGAGCAGGTCGTCGTAGTCGCCCGGAACGCGCGGCAGCGTCATGCAGACCACCTCGGTGCCGGCCGACGTGAGGTGGACCCACGCCGTGTCGGGGCGGCGGGCCAGGGCGGCCGCGATCGCCTCGGCGCCGTCGGGCGTACAGCGCAGGCGCAGCATCCACTGGTCCCTGCCGAGCCGCGCGCTGTCGCGGACGCCGACGATGCGCAGGCCCGCCTCGGCGCGCAGCCGGCGGAAGCGGCGCGCGACGGTCTGGTCGGAGACGCCGAGGACGGCGGCGATACGGCTGAAGGGCGCCCTGCCGTCGACTTCGAGGGCGTGCAGCAGTCTGAGGTCCAGCTCGTCGAAGGCTTCGGATTCCACCGCTACGGGCTCCCTTTATGTCGATTCTGTGCGCCAAAGCGAGCTGTGCCGCTGAGAACGTCCGGCGCGACCTCATCGTACGAGAGCACGCGAGACGCACCCGCGTCGGTCGATGAGTCGGAGGAAGACGGAAATGCGTACATGGGGGCCGCTCACAGCGGTGTCTCTCGGGACATTCATGCTCTTGCTGGACGTGACGATCGTGGTGGTGGCGCTGCCCGACATGGCGCGGGCGCTGGACGCCTCGCTCGCCGATCTGCAATGGGTGATCGACGGGTACGCGCTCGCGCTGGCCGCGCTGCTGCTCGGCGTCGGCGCCGCAGCCGACGTGCTCGGCCGGCGGCGGCTCCACGTGGCGGGCACCGCGCTCTTCGCCCTGGCCTCGCTGGGCTGCGGCCTCGCGTCCGACGCGGACCTGCTCGTGGCGGCCCGCGCCGTGCAGGGCCTCGGCGCCGCGGCCATGTTCGCGACGACCCTGCCGCTGCTCGCCGCCGCCTACCAGGACCGCGAGCGGTCCCTCGCGCTCGGCGTCTGGGGCGCGGTGAGCGGGGCGTCCGCCGCGCTCGGGCCCATCGTGGGCGGGCTGCTCACCGCGGGGCCCGGCTGGCGGTGGATCTTCTTCGTGAACCTGCCGGTGAGCGTGGCGTCGGTCTGGCTGACGCTGCGGGTCGTGCCGGAGTCCAAGGGCCCCGCCGGGCGCCGCGTCGACTGGGCGGGCACGGCCGCCTTCGCCTGCTTCGCGGGGGCGGGGACGTACGGCGTCCTGCGCGGCGGCACCGAGGGCTGGACGTCGGCGCTCACCGTCGCGGCCTTCGTCGTCTCGGTGCTCGCGCTGCTCTGCTTCGTCCAGGTCGAGCGGCGCACCATCCATCCGCTCCTCGATCTGCGGCTGCTGCGCAAGCCCGCGTTCACCGGGGTACTGCTCGGCGCGATCGGCTACAACGCGGCGGCGTTCGGCGTCATCCCGTACATCTCCATCTGGCTGCAGACCGTGCTGGGCATGAGCGCGGTGCGCGGCAGCCTGGCGCTGCTGCCGCTCGCGGCGACCTCGTTCGTCGTGGCGGCGATCGGCGGGCGGCTGCTGCACGGCGTGGCGCCGCGCCTGGTCATCGGCGGCGGGCTGCTGCTGATCGGCGCGGGCGGGCTCTGCATGGCGGTGCTCGACGCCGGGTCGTCCTGGAGCGCGCTCCTGCCCGGGCTGACCCTCGCGGGCATCGGTACGGGACTGGTCGCGCCGGGACTCGCCGGGGCCGCGCTCGCCGCGGTGCCGCCCGCGAACTCGGGGATGGCGGGCGGCGCGGTCAACACCTTCCGCCAGCTCGGATACGCGGTCGGGGTCGCCCTGTTCGGCACGGTTCTGACCTCCCGCATGGCGGACTCGCTCGGCCATGACGCGGCGCACGCCGTCGCGGGCGGCGGTGCCCCCGCCCTGCGCGGCACGGTCTCCGAGCACTCCGTGCGGGCGGCCTTCGCGGCGGGCCTGAACGGGGCGTCGCTCGCGGCCGGTGTCGCGGGGCTTGTCGCCGGGGTGCTGGTGCTCGTCATGGTGCGTACGTCGTCGCCTCAGCGGCCGGGAGTCACCGGCCCGGCGGTCCCGGGCGCTTTGGAGAGGGGGGTCGAGGGGCGGGAGCCCCAGGTGCGGGAACCGGCGCGGTGAACCGCGCGGAGGATCCCTGGCTCCGCACACCCCATAGAGATTCGGTGGAGATCACGTCACCGGAACTTACTCCAGCGTAAGTAATTGGGGTACGGTCACGGCGCTGTGCGGAGCGCCACAAGGAGCATCATTGCGCGAGTTCTCGAACCCTCCGATGGCGTCGGCGCCACTGGTGGGCGGCCTTGCCGACGCCGTTTTCGACCATGCCGTCGAGGACCCGGCGCGCATCGCCCTCGGCCGCAAGACGGACGGACGGTGGCATGACGTCACCTCGGCCGGCTTCCGCGACGAGGTGCTCGCACTGGCGAAGGGGCTGATCGCGCAGGGCGTGCGGTTCGGCGACCGCGTAGCCATCATGTCCCGTACGCGCTACGAGTGGACGCTTTTCGACTTCGCGCTCTGGTCCATCGGCGCCCAGGTCGTGCCCGTATATCCGACGTCCTCGGCCGAGCAGGTCGTCTGGATGCTGCACGACGCGCAGGTCAGTGCCGTGGTCGTCGAGCACGAGGACCATGCGATGACGATCGCTTCGGTCATCGACCGGCTGCCGCAGCTGCGCAGGCTGTGGCAGCTGGACGCCGACGCGGTGGGCGCGCTGAACGGCGCGGGCCGGGACATCGACGACGAGGTGGTGCACCGCCACCGCCGCGCGGTCACCCCCGAGTCGATCGCCACGATCATCTACACCTCCGGCACGACGGGCAAGCCCAAGGGCTGTCTGATCTCCCACGCGAACTTCATGTTCGAGGCGGATGTGATGGTCGAGCGCTGGGAGCCGGTCTTCCACGCCAAACGCGGCGACGAGGCCACGACGCTGCTCTTCCTGCCGCTGGCGCACGTCTTCGGCCGCATGGTGCAGGTCGCGGCGGTGCGCGGCCGGGTCAAGATGGGGCACCAGCCGAACCTGAACGCGGCGGCGCTGCTGCCCGACCTGGCGGCGTTCCGGCCGTCGTTCATCCTGGCCGTGCCGTACATCTTCGAGAAGGTCTTCAACGCGGCGCGGCGCAAGGCGGAGAAGGACGGCAAGGCGGGCGCGTTCGACAAGGCCGTCGAGTGCGCGGTGCGGTACGCGGACGCGCTGGAGGCCAAGGCCTTCGGTCTGGGCCCGGGGCCGTCGGCGGGCCTTCGCATGCAGCACCAGCTCTTCGACAAGCTCGTGTACTCGAAGGTGCGCGAGGCGATGGGCGGCCGGGTGCGGCACGCGATGTCGGGCGGTTCGGGCATGGACCGGCGGCTCGGCCTGTTCTTCGCGGGCGCGGGCGTGACGGTCTACGAGGGGTACGGGCTGACGGAGTCGACGGCGGCCGCGACCGCCAACCCGCCCGAGCGCACCCGCTACGGCACGGTGGGCCTGCCGATTCCGGGGACGACGGTGCACATCGCGGAGGACGGCGAGGTCTGGCTGCGCGGCGGCAACGTCTTCCAGGGGTACCTCAACAACCCGGGGGCCACCGAGGCAACGCTGCGCGACGGGTGGCTCGCCACCGGCGATCTGGGCTCGCTCGACGAGGACGGCTATCTGACGATCACCGGGCGCAAGAAGGAGATCCTGGTGACCTCCGGCGGCAAGAGCGTCTCGCCCGCCCAGCTGGAGGAGCGGGTGCGCGACCATCCGCTGGTCGCGCAGTGCGTCGTCGTCGGCAACGACCGTCCCTACATCGCGGCGCTCGTCACGCTGGACGCGGAGGCGGTGGAGCACTGGTTCACCATGCGGCGCAAGCCGATGCTCCCGCCCGGTGAGCTGGTGCGCGACCCGGACCTGGAGACGGAGGTGCGGCGGGCCGTCGTCGCCGCGAACACCCGTGTCTCGCAGGCCGAGTCCATTCGTACGTTCCGGATACTGGCGCACCAGTTCAGCGAGGAGCACGGGTTGCTCACGCCCTCCCTGAAGCTCAAGCGGAAGGCCATCGAGCAGGCCTACGCGGCCGAGGTCGAGGCGCTCTACCGGTCCTGACGTCTCCGCTGCGTCCGGAACACGTCCGGCATGTGTCCGGAACGCGTCCGGAATGTGTCTGGAATTGTGTCTGGAATGTTTGCTTCCGTTCAGGAATGCGGCGCGAGCCCCGATCGTTGACCATGGACGTACCACCCGACGACTTGAAGGATCGAGAGCTCGTGAGCAAGGTCCCCCCGATCATCCTGAACAACGGCGTCGAGATGCCCCAGCTCGGCTTCGGTGTCTGGCAGGTGCCGGACGACGAGGCGGAGGCGACCGTGACGACCGCCCTGGAGGCCGGGTACCGCAGCATCGACACGGCGGCGGTGTACGGCAACGAAGAGGGCACCGGCAAGGCCATCGCCGCCTCCGGCGTGGCCCGCGAGGAACTGTTCGTCACGACGAAGCTCTGGAACAGCGACCAGGGTTACGACGCGACGCTGCGCGCGTTCGACACCTCGCTGGACAAGCTGGGTCTCGACTACGTGGACCTGTACCTGATCCACTGGCCGATGCCCGCCAAGGACAGTTACGTCGACACGTACAAGGCCTTCGAGAGGATCCAGGCCGACGGACGCGCCAAGTCCATCGGCGTGTCGAACTTCCTGCCCGAGCACTTGGAGCGGCTGCTCTCGGAGACGTCCGTCATCCCGGCCGTCAACCAGATCGAGCTGCACCCGCACCTCCAGCAGCGCGCCTCCCGCGAGTTCCACGCGGAGCAGGGCATCGCCACCGAGGCGTGGTCACCGCTCGGCCAGGGCAAGGGCCTTCTCGAGGTCCCGGCGATCGTCGCGATCGCGCGCAAGCACGGGCGCACGCCCGCACAGGTCGTGCTGCGCTGGCACATCCAGCTGGGCAACGTGGTGATCCCGAAGTCCGTGACCCCCTCGCGGATCAAGGAGAACATCGACGTGTTCGGCTTCGCGCTCGACCCCGAGGACATGGCGGCGATCTCGGCCCTGAACGAGGACCGGCGTCTCGGCTCGGACCCGGCGACGTTCAACGACGTGTGAGGCGCGGGCTTCATGTGAGGCCCTGACCTCGCGTGAGGCGCTGACACGGCACGTTGGCCCGCCCGCGCCGGCCCTTCGGGGTCAGCGCAGGCGGGCCAACCGCGCTTGCAGGGCCCGTACTTCACGGTGGCGGCGACCCAGGACCGGCTTGAGCTGCGCCAAGGCCCGCTCCATCAACATGACGGTCTCCCGCCGCCCCTCCTCCGTCGAGCCCGTCCTCGCGGCGGCGACGTCGTATACGGCGAGCGCTTGCGTGACATCGCCTTCGTTCAAATGGATCCGGGCGAGCGTGCCGAGCACGCGCAGGGTGTCGGGGTG
>NZ_WMBF01000340.1:0-6800 GCF_019400875.1 Streptomyces anatolicus
CCGCAGACCGGCGCGGAATACCCCGGAACTGTACGTTCCCGCGCCCCCTGAGCGGCACGCAAGATCGGACAGAAGTTACTTTTTGGTATGGCGTGACTTCCCATGCGGGCGGCAGTAGAACTCGTTTCTATTCCGCCAAACGTGAGGAGGATCACATGAACCCAGAACGCCAGCTCCACGCGACTTCTGACGGGCTGTCACGTCGTAGATTCATCGCAGGAACGAGTTCCATTCTCGGCGCCGTCGCGCTAACGGCCCACGCCACCACCCCGGCCCGCGCTCTCGACGGCGCCCGCGTCCCCGCTCTGGTGATCGGCACCGGTTACGGCGGCGCCGTCGCCGCCCTGCGCCTCGCCGAGGCGGGCGTCGACGTGCACATGGCCGAGATGGGCATGGCCTGGGACACCCCCGGCTCGGACGGCAAGATCTTCGCCAACACCATACGCCCGGACGTCCGTTCGTTCTGGCTGCGCACCCGGACCAGACAGCCCCTGAGCAACTTCCTCGGCTTCCCGCTCGACAAGGACGTGCCGCGCCACACGGGGATCCTGGACGCCGAGGAGTTCGGCGGCATCACCGTCTACCAGGGCCGGGGCGTCGGCGGCGGCTCACTGGTCAACGGCGGCATGGCGGTCACGCCCCGCCGGGAGCACTTCGCCGCCGTACTCCCCACGGTCGACGCGGCGGAGATGTACGGCACTTACTACCCGCGCGCCAACGCGGGGCTCGGGGTGAGCACCATCGACCCGGACTGGTTCGAGACGGCCGAGTGCTACCAGTACGCCCGGGTCGGCCGCAAGCACGCGCAGCGCTCCGGCTTCCCCTTCGTCTTCGTGCCCGACGTATACGACTGGGAGTACATGAAGCGGGAGCAGGCGGGCACCGCCACCAGGTCGGCACTTGCCGGGGAGATCCTCTACGGCAACAACCACGGCAAGAGGTCGCTGCAGCAGACCTATCTCGCCCGCGCGAAAGCGACCGGCCGGGTCACCATCTCGCCGCTGCACAAGGTCACTTCGGTCGCCCCGGCGCCCGGCGGCGGCTACACGGTCACCATCGACCAGATCAGCACGAGCGGCGACACCGTCGCCACCAAGGAGCTGACGGCCGACAAGGTGTTCTTCGCCGCGGGCAGCGTCGGCACCAGCAAGCTCCTGGTCAAGTTGCGGGCGACGGGCGCCCTGCCCCGCCTCAACGGCGAGATCGGCAAGGGCTGGGGCGACAACGGCAACGTCATGTGCGGGCGCGCCAACCACATGTGGGACGCCACCGGCGCGCTCCAGTCGTCCATCCCCACGGCCGGCATCGACAACTGGGCCGCGGGCGGCGCGTTCGCCGAGGTGGCGCCGCTGCCGACGGGCATCGAGACGTACGCGTCGTTCTACCTGTCGATCACCAAGAACCCGCACCGCGCCGAGTTCTCGTGGAACACGGCGGCCGGGCGGGCCGAGCTGAACTGGCAGACCGCCTGGAAGCAGCCCTCCATCGACGCAGCCAAGACGATCTTCGACAAGATCAACGCCAAGGAGGGCACGATCTACCGCACCGACCTCTTCGGCACGTACAAGATCTGGGGCGACCACCTCACGTACCACCCGCTCGGCGGCGCGGTCCTCGGCAAGGCCACCGACGGCTACGGGCGCCTGCACGGCCACCCGGGGCTCTACGTCATCGACGGCGCGCTGATCCCCGGCAACACCAGCGTCAATCCGTTCGTGACCATCACGGCGCTCGCCGAGCGGAACATCGAGAAGATCATCGCCGCCGATCTGTGAGCGGCCCGCCCCCCTGTCAGGGTTTGGGCAGTACGGAGACCGTCAGGGCTTGGGCAGTACGCAGACCGTCAGGGCTTGGGCAGTACGCAGACCGTGTCCAGGCCCAGCACATGGTTGAGCCTGCCGAACGCCAGCCACGACCCGATGCTCATGCTCAGCTCCACGATCTCGGCCTGGCTGTAGTGCGCGGTCATCCGCGTCCAGAACTCCTCGTCGATGTGGTGGTGGTCCAGGGCGTACCGCTCGGCGTACTCCGCGGCCAGCCTCGTGCGGTCGTCGAAGGCGTCGGTGGTGCGCCACCGGGTAACGGCGTCGGCGAACTCCTCCTCGACCTTTTGCCCGTCGCGCTCGGTGCGCCAGTCAAGACAGAACGCGCAGCCGTTGATCTGCGCGATGCGCAGCCGAGCCGCCTCGAACTCCCGCAGCCCCAGGGTCGTATGGGCGTAGACCGCGAGGGAGAAGGCCGACGCGGCCGCGCCGATCTCGGGGACCAGCTCGCCCCACACGTACGGGATGGCGTCCCGCCCCTCGGGGATGTCGATGCGCAGGGGTTCACCCATGGGTCACTTCCTTCCGGGTCCTTCCGAGCCGGCCCGCCGCCGGACGCAGCGGAACGTCCAGCGCGTCGTAGAGGCCGGGTCCGGCGGCCACGAGCCAGTCGATGGCGTTGACCAGGCGGCCGACGGCGGTGGCGTTGCCGCCCGCCGAGCGGTTCTCGTCCTCGTCGGTGGCCTCGACCGTGACCTCGATGCGGGGGCGGCCCTCGACGATCACCCGGTGGGCGCCGTCGCCGCCGCCCGGCGGGGAGGGCCAGTCCGGCGCGCAGGACGGGTGGACGCGGGTGATGTGCTCGATGACGATGCGGGGTTCGCCCCCGACGATGCCCTGCACCTCGAAGCGGACGGCGCCCTGGGTGCCCGCGGCGAACTCCCCCATCGCCCGCGTGCGTACCGTCGCGTCGAGCGGCCGGCGGTCCAACGTCTCGCGGATGTCGCCGAGTTCGACGCCGAGCGCCCTCGCCATCAGGCGGAGCTGGCCGCCCCACACCATCGTCGGGACCGAGGGCGCGAGCATCGGCGGCTCGTACTCCATCGGGTGGCCCATGCCGATCAGGTCGCGGACCGAGTTCTCCTGGTCGTACGTGGTGTAGTCGAAGATCTCCTGGCAGCGGATCGCGTCGATGGTGGTGCCGAGTCCGCTGATGAGCAGGGGCAGTACGTCGTTGCCCCAGCCCGGGTCCACCCCGGAGACGAAGAGCGAGCCGCCGCCCTCCGCGGCGGCCGCGAGGACGGGGTCCCTGAACTCCGGCGGCGCGCCGTGCCGGTCGTAGAGCGGGTAGAGGGCGGGTGTGACGACCGCGGCGCCCGCCCGGACCGCCTCGACGACGTCGTCGAGCGCCTCGTCGGGGCGCAGGTCGCCGGAGGCCGCGTAGACGACGGCCCGGGGCCCCGTGGCGAGCACCGCCGCGACGTCGTCGGTCGCCCGGACACCCAACGCGCGCCCCACGCCCGCGAGTTCACCCGCGTCGCGGCCCACCTTGTCCGGGCTGTGCACGAGGACGGCGGCGAGCGTCAGCGCCGGATGGGCCTCGACGGCACGCACGGCCGCGCGGCCGACGTTGCCAGTGCCCCAGACCACCGTGGGAATCATGCGCGGAGGGTAGCGGCAGGAACCGACGGATGACAGGGCCAAGTCCGCTCGTTCTGAAGGGGGTTGCGTACGTGCTCGATCGGGGTACGGCCCGTTCGTCGCCTCCGCGAGACGCGTGCCACCGGTACGCTGGACGCATGCTCCTGGGGCGATCCGTGGAATGCGCACGTCTTCTCGCTCTCATCGACAAGGCACGCGGGGGCGAGAGCGGCGCCCTGCTCATCCGCGGGGAGGCCGGGATCGGCAAGACCAGCCTCGTCTCGTACGTGGCCGGGCAGGCCGACGACCTGTTGCGGCTCGGCACGCGAGGCGTCGAGGTCGAGTCGGACCTGCCCTATGTGGGGCTCGCCGATCTGCTGCGGCCCGTGCTGCACTTCCTCGACCGCATCCCACAGCGCCAGGCCGCCGCGCTCACCGGGGCGCTGGCGCTCGGCCCCGCCGTCGCCCAGGACCGCTTCGCGGTGGCCGCGGGGACGCTCAGCCTGCTCGGCGCGCTCGCCGAGGAGGGCCCGGTCCTGCTCACCGTCGACGACGCGCAGTGGCTCGACCCGTACTCCCTGGACGCCCTCGCCTTCGCCACCCGCAGGCTGGGCCGCGAGGGCGTCGTCGTGCTCTTCATCGCGCGCGACGAACTGGCGGGCACGGCGTCGCGGCTCGCCTCCGTCGAGACCATGACCCTCGGCGGTCTCGACGCCGAGTCCGCGCACCGCCTGATCGCCGAGGAGGGCACCGCTCGGCTGACCGAGCGGGAGGCGGCCCGGCTGCTCGCGGAGGCGCGCGGCAATCCGCTGGCGCTGATCGAACTGCCCGCCCTGCTCGCCGGGAGCGGCGCGGGCGACGACGACTCCCAGGCGCCCCTGCCGATCGGCGAACTCCTCGCGCACACCTTCGGCAGCGCGGTGGCCCGGCTGCCGCAGGAGGCTCAGGACGCGATGCTGCTCCTCGCCGTCCTCGGCACCAGGCCGCTGGCGGGCACCGAGGCGGCGCTGCGGGCGCACGGGCTCAGCTATGAGTCGCTGGAGGCGGCCGAGGCGGCGGGCCTCGTCGTCGAGGAGCAGGACGGCTACGCCTTCCGGCACCCGCTGGTCCGCTCGGCGGTCTACCACGGCGCGACCCCCGTACGCAGGCGCCGGGCGCACCACGCCATCGCCCGCTCCCTGCAAGGCGCCACCGCACCAGCCCTGGAGCAGTACGCCTGGCATCTGGCCGCCTCCGGCGCGGAGCCCGACGAGCATGTGGCCTCGCTCCTGGAGAACGCGGCGTCCGGGGCGCCCGACACCCTGGCCTACCCGCTGGCCTCCCGGCTCTACGAGCGGGCCGCGCGGTTCACACCGGCCGGGCAGCGCAAGGCGGAGCGGCTGCTGTGCGCCGCCCGCGCCTCGCAGGCCGCCGGGTCCCTGGACGAGGCCGCCGCGATCCTCGACCGCGCCCTGGAACACGCCGAACAGCTCGGTACGCGGCTCGACATCCGCCAGCTGCGCTGCTACCTCGACGTGCAGCGCGGACAGCCGACCCGCTCGCGTGAGCTGCTGCGGGCCGCCGTCGACGAGGCGGAGAAGGTCGACCCGGCGCTCGCCGCGGTCATGCTCGGCGGCATCGCGCTCACCGAACTCGCGGTCGGCGACCTGACCGCGGCCCGCGGCACCACCTCGGCGGCGATGGAACTGGCCGACTCCGCCCGTCGGACGCTGCTGCCGGTGCGGCTCCTGCGCACGCTCGTGCTGCTGCTCGGCGGTGACGCGGACGCGGGCCGCTCGCTGCTGCGCGAGCTCGCGGGCCCCCTCGCCTCGCCCGACCCGGCCTTCCCCTACCCGCTCTCCGGTGTGGGCGGCCTCTGCCACCTGGCGGCGGAGCAACTCGACGAGGCGCACGCCCTGCTGGACCGCGCCGCGTACACCGCGCGCGCCTCCAGCGCGGTGGGGCTCCTCTCGCACCTGCTGTGCACGCTGTCCGTGGTGGAGTTCTGGCGGGGCCGCTGGAGTGCGTCGCTCGCGCAGGCCGACGAGGCGGTGCGGCTCGCCGAGGCCACCGGGCGCCTCATCGAGGTGCCGCGCGGTCTCGCCGCCCTCGCCAGGACCGAGGCCGCGCTCCACCGCGAGGCGGACTGCCGGCGGCACGCGGCGCAGGCCATGGAGTGGGCGGCCGCCACCGAGCTGCCGATGGACGCGGCGCGGGCGCGCGGCGCGCTCGGCCTCCTCGAGCTGGGCCTCGGCCGCTTCGAGGAGGCGGTGCACCGACTGGAGGAGGTGCGGGCCTTCTCCCGCACGCACGGCCGGGGCGACGGCCTGTATCTGACGTGGGCCGCGGATCTGGCGGACGCGTACGTCCATCTGCACATGACCGCCGAGGCGCGCGAGGTGCTCGACGTCCTGGAGTACGAGGCGGGGCGCGGCCACCGCCCGGTGACCGCGGGGGCGGCGGCGCGCTGCCGGGGTCTCCTCGAACCGGACGCCGCCGAACCGCACATGCGGCGCTCCCTCGCGCTCCTCTCCGAGCGTCCCGTGCCCTTCGAGCGGGGGCGCACCGAGTTCGCGTGGGGCGAGCAGCTGCGCAGGCAGGGCAGGCGCAGTGAGGCCCGGCGCCTGCTGGAGCGGGCCCTGGCCACGTTCGAGCGGCTCGGGGCGGCGGGGTGGGCGGCGCGGGTGGCCGCCGAGTTGCACGCGGCGGGCGGCACCGAAGTACGCCCGGAGCGGGCGCCGTTGGAGCGGCTGACCCCGCAGGAGATGCAGGTCGCCCTGGTGGTCGGACAGGGCCTGACCAACCATCAGGTGGCGGAGCGGCTCTTCCTCAGCGTCAAGACGGTGGAGTTCCACCTGAGCAACATCTACCGGAAGCTCGACGGGGTGCATCGCAGGGCGCAGCTCGTACGGTTGCTGGCGAGGGCGACGGAGCTCTCGCGGGCCTGAGCCTTGGCTTCCGGCACGCCGTGTGCCCCCGAGCGGGGGGCCTCACAGCGGCAGCCCCGGGCGGGGGAAGCCCACACCGGCAACCCCGATCGGGGGCCTCGCCCGGAAGCCCCGACCGGGGGCGCCTCACATCGGCGGTTCGAGCGGGGTCGCCACGTCGGTGGTCCGAGCGGGGATACCACACTGGCGGCTGAGCGCGGGTGCCCCACCGGCGGTCCTGCGGGGTTGCCACACCGGCAGCCCCGATCGGGGGCCTCGCATGGCAGCCCCGACCGGGGGTCTCACACCGGCGGTTCGAGCGGGGGCTACACCGGCGGTCGAGCGCGTGTGCCACACCGGCGGCCCCAGCGCGGGTTCCGCACCGGCGCCGAGCGGAGGTTGCCCCAGCGCGGGTGCCACGCGGGGCCGTTCGAGCGGGGGTGCCTCTCGTCGGCACCCCCTCCCCCGCTCTCGCGGCGGCCGCCCCCCG
>NZ_WMBF01000341.1:0-6789 GCF_019400875.1 Streptomyces anatolicus
GAACCAGCCGTTCGGCTTCTTCTGGCCGTCGACCTCCGCCGAGCCGGTCTTCGCGCCCATGTCCGAGCCAAGGCCCCGCATCGGCTTCATCGCCGTGCCGGACACCGCCGTGTAGTGCATGAGTTCCCGCAGCGCCGCCGCCGTCGCGCCCGACATCTTGCGCGGCGCCGTCGCCAGCGTGCGGTCGTCCACGTCGGGCGAGACCAGGTAGGGCTGCCTGAACGTGCCCGACTTCACCGTCGCCGCCACCGACGCCATGTTCAGCGGGTTCATCCGCACCCCGCCCTGCCCGATCAGCGAGGCCGCCATCTGGGCGTGACTCTGCACGGGGACCGCGCCGTCGAAGGACGGCACCCCGATCGACCAGTTGTCGCGGCCGAGCCCGAAGACGTCCTGCGCCTGCCTGGTCAGCGAGTCGTTCTCCAGCTTCTTGGCCTGGCTGATGAAGGCCGTGTTGCAGGAGCGCGCGAAGCTCACCCGGAACGTGCCGTTCTTGATCTGGAACTTGTCGTCGTTCTGGAACTTCCAGCCGCCGTACGTCTCGTACTTGGGGCACGGGTGCTTCTTGTCCACCCCGGCGAGCTTCTTCTCCAGGAGCATCGACGCGCTGACGACCTTCATCGTGGAGCCGGGCGCGAGGGAGCCCTGGAACGCCGTGTTGAAGCCGGTCGGGTTGGAGTTGGCGGCCGCCAGGATCTCGCCGGTGCTCGGCTTGACGACGACCACGGACGCCAGCTTCCGCTTCGCCGTCTCCCGTTCCGCCGCCGCCTGCAGCGAACCGCTGAACGTCGTCTTCAGCGTGCCCGGGGTCCCGGGCGAGAGAGCCAGCAGCGTCTTGTCGGGCCGCGACTTCGCGTCGTCCTGCTTCCCGGTCTTCCCGGCCGACCCGGACTTCCCGTCATCGCCGTCCGCCCGCACCACCCGCAGCTCCACGCCCGCCTTGCCGCCGGCCTCCTTGCCGTACTTCTCGCGCAGCCCGTCGAGGACCGTGCCCAGCGACGGGTACTTCGCCGCCGTCATCTCGCCGCCGTCCCGGTCCACCGCCTTGATCGGCGGATCGCCCGCCTCGCCCGTGACCAGGCGGTCGCCGTCCCTCAACTCCGGGTGCAGGACCGAGGGGCGCCAGTCCACGAGCGTCTTGCCGTCGCTCTTCCTGCGGACGACCGTCACCTCGGACTCGTACGCGAAGGGCTTGCTCTGCCCCTTGTACGACACCGTGGCCGCCGCCTTGAACGGCACCTCGGCGCCCGCCCGCACGGGCGGCTTGCCGGGGGTGAGCCGGACCTTCGTGAGGTGGCCCTCCTCGCGGTAGGAGGCCAGGGCCTTCCTCGCCGCCGTACGGTCGTCCGTCAGCGCGGCGGCCCGCGCCACATCCCCGTCGGCCCACGCGGCGAGGAACGCCCGCGCGGTGTGGCGCACTTCGGCGGAGGTGGGCGGCCCCGAGGGCACCGGCTTCGCGTCGTCGCCCGTCCCGCCGGACCCCACCCCGCCGGAGAGCGCGAACGCGGTGGCCCCGACCCCGCACACGACGACGACCGCCGCCCCGCCGAGCACGCCCGGGTGCACCCGCGTGTTCCGAAATCCGACGCCCTTGCGCTCGGCGGCGCGCCTTCGCTTGCCCACAAACCCTCCGCAGCTTCCCGGAGCCCCCATGCTCCTCACCGGTTCCTCACCGGAAGGCCACCTTAGAGGCGTACGGAGAAGCCCTCGACCACTTTGCCGCCCGGCCGGACGGCCCCCCGGCGGACCCTCTACCCTGCGCACCCGGCCTGCCCTGCACACCCAACTACCCTGCGCGTGAGCTATCCCGCGCGCAGTACGTCCGCGACGATCGGCCCCGCCGCGTCGCCACCGTGCCCGCCCCGCTGGCTCATCGCGGCGGCCGCCACATCGCCCCGGTAACCGGTGAACCAGCTGTCGGACACCGCCTGGCCGTCCTTCTCCGCCGAACCGGTCTTCGCGCCGATGTCCCCGGTCAGGCTCGCCATGGCGCGCGCCCCCGTGCCGCTGACGGCCGTGCGGTGCATCATCTGGCGCAGCTGCGCGACGGTGGAGGCGGGCAGGCCGCGGGCGGTGGCCAGGGCGCGGTCGTCGAGTGACCTCGGCACGATCACAGGCTGCCGGAAGGTGCCCGTCATCGCGGTCGCCGTGACCGAGGCCATGTTCAGCGGGTTCATCCGGATCTTGCCCTGGCCGAGGGCGTTCGCCGCGCGGTCGGGGCCCGGAGAGGCCGGGACATCGCCGTCGAAGGAGGGGACGCCCACCTTCCAGTCGCCCTTGCCGAGGCCGAATCCCTTCTGGGCCTCCTCGGTGAGGGAGGCGTCCGTCAGGCCCTGCTCGTCGACGAGCTTCACGAACGCCGTGTTGCAGGAGCGCGCGAAGCTCTCCGAGAGCGTCGCCGACTCGTTCGGCGCCATGCCCTTGAGGTTGTGGAAGGTCTGGCTCTGCCAGGTCGCGGTGGCCGGACAGGGCGCGGCCCCGCCCGCCTTGGCGACGCCCTTGTCGATGAGCATCGCCGCCGAGACGATCTTCATCGTCGAGCCGGGCGCCATCGTGCCGAGGAACGCCGCGTTCCAGGAGTCCTCGCGGTTGTTGGCGACCGCGAGCACCTCGCCGGTGCTCGGCTTGACCGCCACAACCGACGACTCGTCGTGCCGCAGGACCGCCCGCTCCGCCGCCTTCTGCAGGCCCGCGCTGAGCGTCGTACGCAGCTTGCCCGGTCTGCCCTCCGTGAGGGTGAGCAGCGTGCGCGTCCCCGCCGAGGCGCCGGAGTCCGCGGGCCGGACGTACAGCTCCACGCCCGGCGTGCCGCCCGCGCTCTCCCCGTACTTCTTGCGCAGCTGGTCCAGGATCGGGCCGAGCGAGGGGTACTCCTTGGCGCGCAGGACCGTGCCCGCGCGGTCCACGGCCCGCAGGGGCGGTGACGCGGCCTCGCCCGTCACCAGGGTGTCGCCCTCCTTCAGCGAGGGGTGCATGACGGCCGCCGACCAGTCGACCAGCGCGCGGCCGGTGGTCTTGCCCCGCACGACCCTCAGTTCGGAGTCGTACTTCAGGGGCTTGCTCTTCCCCTTGTACGACACCGTGGCCGACACGGAGAACGGCACGCGGGTGCCGGCCGCCCGCTTCGGGGTGAGCTTCACCTTCGTCAGGTGGGCGTCCTCGCGCAGGCCGGTCAGGGCCGTCGACGCGGCCTGCAGATTGTCCGTGTGCTCCGCCGCCCGCCCGGCGTCGCCCTCGGCCCACGCCGCGAGGAACTTCCGCGCGGTCTCGCGGACCTCGCCGCTGGTCGGCGGGCCCGTCTCCGCCGGAGCGGGGCCAGCCCCCGACGAACCGCCGTCGCCGGAGACGCCGTTCACCACGTTGTACGCGCCGTATCCGGCGCCCCCCACCATGACGGCGAACACTCCGCCGACGAGAGCAACCTTTGCTCCACTGCGCACGATGCGCTCCCCTCCCCAGGAACCTCCCCGAAGGAGATGTCCGGGAAGGTCGTTCCTCCGGCACCTTATGGGGAGGGAGGGAAATCCGGGACGGCCGTTATCCGAAGGTGCCCAAGGTGGCCCATACACCGGCCATTACACCCATGTATCCAGCCACATCCGGGACCGCCAGGAATCGATGGGAATGGCGGTGCCGGTATGGATCGGCCAGAAGTAGATGAAATTCCAGAGGATCAGCAGCACGATGACACCGGAGGCCGCGGCGCCCGCCACCCGGCGCCGCTCGTCGGAGCCCGGCGGCCCCAGGATCGCGCCGATCAGCATCGCCACCGCCAGACACAGGAACGGCACGAAGACGACCGCGTAGAAGTAGAAGATCGTCCGCTCCTGGTAGAAGAACCAGGGCAGATAGCCGGCAAGGACCCCGCACAGGATCGCGCCCGCCCGCCAGTCGCGCCGGAACGCCCACCGCCACAGGACGTAGAGCAGCGCGCACGCCCCGACCCACCACAGCAGCGGGGTGCCGAGCGCGAGGACCTCGCGGGCGCACTTCTCGGTGGTGTCGGCGGGGCAGCCCTGCTTGCCGGGCAGCGGCGACTCGTAGAAGTACGAGACGGGGCGGCCGTCGACGATCCAGCTCCAGGGGTTGGACTGGTAGGTGTGCGGCGAGGAGAGGCCCACGTGGAACTCGTAGACCGCGTGCTCGTAGTGCCACAGGCTGCGCAGCCAGTCCGGCAGCCACGTCCAGCTGCCGCCCCGCCCGTCCCGCGCCGCCCAGTCGCGGTAGTAGCCGCCCGAGCCGTCCGTCGGGGAGAGGATCCAGCCGAGCCACGACACGACGTACGTGGCGAGCGCCACCGGGACCGTCGACACGAACGCCGGGAGCACGTCCCGCCGCAGGACCGCGCGGTAGGGCCGCACCGCCCCGGCGACGCGGCGCGCGCCGACGTCCCACCAGACGGTCATCAGGCAGAGGAAGACCATCACGTACAGGCCGTTCCACTTCGTACCGAAGGCGAGCCCCAGGCAGAGACCGGCCGCCCAGCGCCACGGCCGCCACCCCAGGCGCACCGTTTCGGCGACGCGCATGTCGGGGCGCACGACACCGTCGTCGTCGACGGGCAGGGCGGCCGCGAGTCTCTCCCGCGCCCGGTCCCTGTCGATGAGGAAGCAACCGAAGGCGGCGAGCACGAAGAACATCAGGACCTGGTCGAGCAGCGCCGTGCGGCTCATCACGAAGTGCAGGCCGTCCACGGCGAGCAGCGCGCCCGCCAGACACCCGAGGAACGTGGAGCGGAAGAGCCGCCGCCCGATCCGGCACAGCATCAGGACCGACAGCGTGCCGAGCACCGCCGTCATGAACCGCCAGCCGAACGGAGTGAAGCCGAACATCCACTCGCCGAGGCCGATCACGTACTTGCCGACCGGCGGATGCACCACGTACGCCGCGTCGTGCGGGATCGCGATGTCGCTGCCCTGCCGCAGCACGTCGTCGTTGATCTTCTCCGGCCAGTTGACCTCGAAGCCGCGGTGGATGAGCGCCCAGGCGTCCTTCGCGTAGTACGTCTCGTCGAATATCACGGCCTTGGGATTGCCGAGGTTCCAGAACCGGCTCACCCCGGCGACCAGCGTGACCAGCAGCGGTCCGAGCCACGCCGAGCGGCGCACCACCCGGTCGGCGACCGCCTCCGAAAGACCGAGCGTCATCCACAGGCGGGGGCCGGGCCGCGTGTACGGGGGCACGAGCCGCGCCCCGACGTCCTCTCTGGGCCGCGCCACGTAGCCGAATCGGCGCAGCCGCCGCTGCCAGGAGGGCGGCTGCCCCTCGGCGGGCGGGCCCTCGCGGGTCTCCGGTGAAGACGCGGTACTGGTCACCGCGCCATCGTAGGGAACCAGACTGTGCGAGTCCCGCCCGTGCGCCCTGCGAGGATGGATCCGTGACAGGAAGCGCAGATTCCCCCGGAACCCTCGTGTTGGCAGGCACCCCCATCGGCGATGTCGCCGACGCCCCGCCGCGCCTCGCCGCCGAGCTGGCCTCGGCCGACGTGGTCGCCGCCGAGGACACGCGGCGCCTGCGCAGGCTCACCCAGGCGCTCGGAGTGCAGGTCGGCGGCCGTGTCGTCTCCTACTTCGAGGGCAACGAGAGCGCACGCACGCCCGAGCTCGTCGAGGCCCTGGCGGGCGGCGCGCGCGTCCTGCTCGTGACGGACGCCGGGATGCCGTCGGTCTCCGACCCCGGCTACCGCCTGGTCGCGGCCGCCGTGGAGCGGGACATCAAGGTGACCGCCGTGCCGGGTCCGTCCGCCGTGCTCACCGCGCTCGCCCTGTCGGGTCTTCCGGTCGACCGGTTCTGCTTCGAGGGCTTCCTGCCGCGCAAGGCGGGCGAGCGGCTCTCGCGCCTGAAGGAGGTCGCCGACGACCGCAGGACGCTCGTCTACTTCGAGGCCCCGCACCGCATCGACGACACGCTCACCGCGATGGCCGAGGCGTTCGGCGAGGAGCGCAGGGCCGCGGTCTGCCGCGAGCTGACCAAGACGTACGAAGAGGTCAAGCGCGGCTCGCTGAAGGAGCTGGCCGAGTGGGCCGCCGACGGCGTGCGCGGTGAGATCACCGTCGTCGTCGAGGGCGCGCCCGAGAGGAGCGCGGACGGCCTCGGCCCCGACGAGCTGGTGCGCAGGGTGCGGGTGCGCGAGGAGGCGGGGGAGCGGCGCAAGGAGGCGATCGCCGCGGTCGCCGCCGAGGCGGGCCTTCCCAAGCGCGAGGTCTTCGATGCCGTCGTGGCGGCAAAGAACGCGGATCGAAGCGGCCCATCGGAGGGCAAAGGACTATCGTGAAAGGCAAAGCGCGGGCCGCGCGCCAGGCCTCTTTCCTAAGGAAAAGCCAAATCCGCTCCAACGCTCGACAGGTCTGATGCGCTCGCTCCCGTAAAGGCGTCCACTGGTCGAAGGGACGGCGTACCTGTCCCTCGGACAAGAGGAGCAGCGGCATGAGTGAGATCGCAGACACCGGTCACCCCCGCACGGCACTGAATGTCGGCCACGAGTCCTACGCGTTCGCCTGCATGCGCTGCGGGCACGGCTGGGAACAGTCGTACGAGATCGAGCATCACGTGGACGCCGGGGGCCAGGAGTTCGTGATGTACCGGGCGGACGGCCTGCACGTCCCCTCGCCGCTCTCCCGCCCCACCTGCCTCAACTGCGGCGGCCACGTCGTGCGGATCATGCGCGCGGGCCAGGTGTCCTCGGTGCTCGACAGCATGCGGCGGCAGTACGAGGGCGGGCGCGGCGCCGACGAGCCGACGGGCGCGACCGAGGCCGGCGCGCGGACCGGGCGGCCGGTGGTGGGGGAG
>NZ_WMBF01000342.1:0-6784 GCF_019400875.1 Streptomyces anatolicus
GCCGGCCCCGGGCCCGGCCCCGGCCCCGGGCCCGGCCTCGGCCTCGCCCTCCGGACACGGTGCCTCCGGCATCGGGCGGCCGGTCCGCACCCGCGTCAGCTCCACGGTGAACTGCGCCCCGGCGAGCAGCGCCAGATGGGACACCCACAGCCACACCAGGAAGACGACGACACCCGCGAGGGAGCCGTACAGCTTTCCGTAGCTGCCGAATCCCGCCGCGTACCACGTGAACAGGCCCGAGGCGAGCAGCCAGAGCAGCGCGGCAAGCACCCCGCCCGGCAGGATCTGGCGCCAGCCGCGGACCTGGGGCGGCGCGTTGCGGAAGAGCACCAGGACCAGCAGCGCCACCAGGCAGACCAGCGCGGGCCACTTGAGGACGCTCCAGGCGGTCTGCCCCGCGTCGCCGACACCGAGGCGCCGCCCGAGCCCCTCGGCGAGCGGACCGCTCAGCACGAGGAGCAGCGCACTGGCGACCAGCAGCGCCAGGAGCGTCAGGGCGGTCATCAGGACGCGGTGCGCCTTGCGCAGGGCGGGGCGGCAGTCCGGCTCGCCGTGCATCGCGTGCAGCGCCCGCCGGAACACGGCCGAGTAACTCGAAGCGGACCACAGGGCGCTGACCCCGCCCGCGATCACCACCGTGAGCGCCGCGGAACGGGCGTCGGCCATCTCGCTCAGCGCCTCGTGCAGGGAACGGCCCGACTCCGCGGGCGCCCAGTCCGTGACCTCGGCGATGAGCGCCTCCGTCGTGTCGGGACTGACCAGGCTGATCAGGCTGACCGTGACGAGGAGCGCGGGGAGCAGGGCGAGGATCGCGTAGTACGTCAGCGCCGCGGCCCAGTCCGATACGTCGTCGTTCCACATCGACACCGGGGTGCGGCGCAGGGCGGTGCGACGGTGCGCCCACGCCGACGCGCCGCCCGAGGGCTCGGGGGGACTGTCCATGGGCCTGCTCCTTCTCGCGCGTTCGCGGCGTGGGCGCCGCCCTCACCGGAATCCGGTCCGACCTATCAGTCCCGCTGCTCCGCCTGCTCCGCCTCGTTGCGGTTGAGGCCGTGGGCCAGCTCCTGCAACACCTCGTGCTGGGTCTTACCGGTCATCTCGGCGATCTGAAAGAGCAATGCGGCACACAACGCGGTCGCGCTGTCGGCGACTTGGTCCAGATTGCCGTCGGCGGCGCGTTTCTCCGCGACGTATTCGTCCATTACCTGTTCGCCGGAAATGTATGCCGTCATGGCCTCGATACCGGCACGCACGCGGTCGTAGTCATTCATCGTCATGGCCGCAGACTTTCACGTCCCCGCGCCCCCGCGCCAAAACGGGCTGTGCATAAGGGAGCAGGGCCGGGGCACATGGTGCCCTGGAGGTTGATATCGATGGTTCCCCTTATCGTTGTTCTACTGCTGGCCCTGCTTCTCTTCGGTGCGGGATTCGCCCTGAAGGCGCTGTGGTTTGTCGCGGCCGTGGTGATCGTCCTGTGGCTGCTGGGATTCGTGATGCGTTCCACTGGGGCAGGCGGCCGACGAGGCCGTTGGTATCGCTGGTAGAGAAGACCGCCACCACCGCGGCCGGGGTCCGGACGGATTATGTCCGGGCCCCGGCCGCGTACTGCTGTTCAGGCGGCGTTCCTGTTCCGGCCCTGCGGGCGCCTGTGACGCTCCGCCGCCGTCGGCGCGTCACCGCCGCCGGGGATCAGGCGCAGATGGTGCCGACGGGCATGCCGCGCGTGGCGGGCGGAAGAGGCCGGGCCTTTGGGGTCGAGCAGCCCGTCCTCCAGACGCACGGTCACGAACACCAGCAGCGCCAGCCCCGGCAGGAGTAGGACGGCGACCGCGATCATGCCGCTCCCCTTTCCGTTGTGGACGCTCTCGCGGGTGCCCCTGGAAACGCGAGGAAAGGGTGCCTCGGCGTGAAGATTCCGCAACAAACCGGCTGCCGCTGCCGTGACGCCCCTACAGCTCCCGGGCGCGAGCCAGTTGGTGAAGGTCCTCCAGGGCGTCCAGCAGGACCGTCCGGCGGTGCCAGTCGATCCACGTGCCTACGGCGCGGCTCGTGTGGTGCAGCGCCTGGAGCTGCACCCGGGTGAAGCCGACCAGGGGGCGCGCGTGGTGGGAGGAGATGACGCCGTGCACGGTGTCGGTGTCGTCGACGAGCGGGACGCTGTGGCAGGCGCGGCTGCCCGCCGAGAGGATGACGCGGCGTGTGACGTCGTCGAAGCCGGGCGATGAGGCGATTTCCTTGACGGTGACCTGGTGGCTCGCGGTGGCGGCCCGCGAGCAGGCGGTGCCGCCGTCGACGAACGCGAAGTAGTCCGTGAACTGCCGGGGCAGCCCGGCGTGCTTCTCCATGCGCAACGTGCCGTCCTCGACCAACTGCACGTTGCCCATGTACGTACTGGTGATGTGCATGACGCGGCGCAGCGCGGCGCCGAGGACCTCGCCCTGGTTCCGCTCGTCGAGGGTGCCGGCGCCGAGCGCGGTCAGGGGCGGCGCCGGACGCCGCTCCCGGGTGTTGAACCACACGGCGGCGCCCTGGGCGGGCCCTCGCGTGCGGGCGACCGCGGTGGCCAGCTGATGCAGTTTGATGTTGGCCCGCTGGGACGCCTGGCGCATCAGCGTGAACGCCGCGTCCGGGTCCGGCAGGCCGTACCGCTCGACCAGCACGCCCTCGGCCAGCGCGATCTTGGGGCGGGCGCGGACCTGTACCTCCAGCTCGATGACCTGCTCCTGCAGCCGTCGCGCCTGGGCGGCGAGCCGTTTCGCCTCCTGCATGCCGGAGGGTGGCTGGCCATCACGCTCGGCCCGCTCGGCCTCGGGGTGAGGTTCAGGGTGGTGGTCGGTCATGTCGCTCTCTCCTGCGGCGCGCTCGGAACTGGCACCTCGTGGTTCGGCCCGGCCCCCACGAGACGGGTCTGTTCCCCACGCACATGGAAGTGACAGTAGCGGGGGCCGTTCGGTGTTGTCATGGCACCCCTGGAAGAGCGGCCGAGAAGGGTGAACGGGACCGGCGCGACGGCGGACGTGCCTGGTCAGGAGCGGTCGGCCGGATCAGGCGAGGTTCGTCACAGGGACTGCGTCACAGGGGCTGCGTACCAGGGAATTCGTCACAGGGAGGGCGCATGGACCTGCCGCCCCGGGGAAGTCGGCCGGTGAGTCACCCCCCGCATCGCCGCGCGGCGTCGGGCCGCGTTCCCCGAAGGAGTAAACGTGCTCGCTATAGCCGCCGCCGTCGTATTCGGCACAGCCTGGATCCTGCACCTCACCGAGACCTCGACCAACATCTTCTTCGGCACCACGAGCCTGATGCTGCTCGGCCTGACGCTGGTCGCCCTGCATCTCGCCGGGGTCGGCGCCGGCTGGTCCCCGCAGAGCCGTCGGCGCCGCTGACCTTCCGAAGAGCGGCGGCCGTCGCGCGCCGAGGCCCGCGTCCGTTCTCCGCGTCCGGGAACTCCTGTGCGTTGACGCACGACTACTGGAGCGTCAACCACTGGACGGACGAGGGGTGTTGGTCGGACATGAGCACGGATGATGGCAAGCCGGTGCCGAGCCGTCGCGGTCTGCTGCGCGGCACTGTGGCGGGCGCGGCGGTCGCGGCCGTCGGCGCGAGCGGCGGCCCGGCGCCGGCGGCCGCGGAGGACGGGCGGCCTGAGGTGAGGAGCGGCCAGGTGGAGGTGGCGATACTGCTCTACGACGGCTTCACCGCCCTGGACGCCGTCGGCCCCTACGAAATGCTGTGCCGCCTGCCGAACACCCGCGTCACGATGGTGGCCAGGGAGCCCGGACCGGTGCGCACGGACACCGGCGAGCTGAGCCTGATCGCGGAACGGGCGATGCGGGACGTACGCCGGGCCCACGTGCTGCTCGTCCCCGGCGGCGGGCAGCGGGGCACCACCGCGATGATGGAGGACACGGCCGCGCACGAGTGGATCCGCCGCATCCACCGCCGCTCGGTGTGGACCACATCGGTCTGCACGGGCTCGCTGATCCTGGGGGCGGCGGGCTTGCTGCGCGGCCTGCCCGCCACCACGTACTGGGCCTCACGCCCGTACCTGAAGGACGTCGGCGCGATCTACACCCCGGGCCGCTTCGTCGAGACGGGGAAGATCATCACGGCTGCCGGGGTCTCCGCGGGCATGGACATGGGCCTCCACCTGGCCGCCCGGCTCTCCGACGAGAAGGTGGCGCGGGCGATGCAGCTCGCGGTCGAGTACGACCCCGATCCGCCGTACGACACCGGGAGCCCTGAGAAGGCCGACGCCGAGACCGAGGCGCTCGCCCTGAAGCTGCTCGCCGACGCGGCCCGCTGACGGCCGGGCCCCGCCGCTACTCGAACCGCGTGGTGTCGCCCGCCCCATGCCGTACGACCTCGGCCTCGCCGCTGGAGAAGTCGATGACGGTCGTCGGCTCGGTGCCGCAGTCACCGGAGTCGAGGACGATGTCCACGACGTGGTCGAGCCGCTCCTTGATGTCCCAGCCCTGGGTGAGCGGCTCGTCCTCGTCGGGGAGCAGAAGGGTGCTGGAGAGCAGCGGCTCGCCCAGTTCGGCGAGGAGCGCCTGGGTCACCGTGTGGTCGGGGATGCGGACCCCGACGGTCTTCTTCTTCGGGTGGAGCAGCTGGCGGGGGACTTCCCTGGTCGCCGGGAGGATGAAGGTGTAGCGGCCGGGGGTGGTGGCCTTGATGGTGCGGAACACGTCGTTGTCGAGATGGACGAACTGGCCCAGCTGCGCGAAGTTCTGGCACACGAGCGTGAAGTGGTGGCGCTCGTCGAGGTCACGGATCGTACGGATCCGGTTGATGCCGTCACGGCTGCCGAGCTGGCATCCCAGCGCGTAGCAGGAGTCCGTGGGGTACGCGATGAGCGCGCCGGAGCGGATGCTGTCGACCGCGCTGGTGATGCTGCGCCGCTGGGGATTGTCGGGGTGCACGTCGAAGTACTTCGCCATTGGCCGAGTCTAGGTGATCAGGGCGCGGGTGGCGGGCGGCGGCACGGGGCGCTCAGTGCCAGGGGCAGCGGGGCAGCCCGGGGAACGGGTCGGTGCTGGTGAGGACGCTGCTCGCGGGCATGTTGCCCCACGCCTTGAGGCCGGGCAGCTCCACGGCCTCGTCGCCTTGGGTGTAGTACCAGATGTTGTTCCCGCCCTTGTGGGCCTCGCCGATCGAATAGCAGACGAACCAGCTCTGGGTCGTCTTGAGGCGCCCGGTCACGGGGGCGTCGAAGGCCGGGCGGCCGTAGAGATCGCCCGGGGCGTTGGCGCAGTACAGGTCGCCGGTGAAGGTGTTCCCGAGCGTGTCCTTGTGGACGATGCCGGGCCGCAGGACGCAGGTCACGTCGTCCGCGGAGGCCGGGGTGGCTGCCGAGGCCGGTGTGGTCGCCGAGGCCGGGGTGGTCGCGGGCCAGGCGGCCGCCGCCGTGAGGACGAGGGCCGACGCGACGATCCGTCCGCGTCTTACCAGGTGGGAAAGCGCCACGAGTTCACTCCTGGAGTCGGTTGACAGGGCGTCAGTGGGGGAGGGGCGGCCGGTCAGCTGGGCATGCAGGCCGGCACGCCGGGGAACGGGTCGGGCTCGGTCTCCACGCGGAACGCCGGGACGTACCCCCAGCCCTTCCACAGCGGCCAGTTGGTCACCTCGTCGCCCTGCGTGTAGTACCAGATGCGGTTGCCGCCCTGGTGCAGGTCACCGCTCTCCCAGCAGACGAACCAGCTCGGCGAGGTCTTCAGCTTGGCGATGACCGTCCCGTAGACCTCCGGGGTCGCGAAGACGTCCGCGACCGCGTTCTCGCAGTACAGGTCCTTGGTGTACGTGTGGCCCTTGACGTCGGTGTGCCGCACGCCCTCACGGACGTGGCAGACCGGCGCCGGGGCCGTGGCCGAAGCGGCGGCGGACGCGGTCGCGGGCAGACACATCGCGGTCATCGCCGAGGCCAGCAGCGCACCGGCGGCACGGCGGCTTCCACGGCGCCGGTTCTGCGGCGCCGCCTGGGTCGTCCGCGTCATCTCCCTCACCCCCATGAGCACTTGGGCAGGCCGGGGACCGGGTCCTGGGGCGTCTCCAGCATCACCGCGGGCATATAGCCCCAGGCCTTCGCGGTCGGGCGCGAGACAACCTCGTCGCCCTGGGTGTAGTACCAGATGTTGTTGCCCCCGGCGTGCTGGTCACCCACCTTCCAGCACACGAACCAGCTGCGGGTGGTCACCATGCGGCCGACCACCGGGCTGTCCGTGAACGACTGCAGGCGCACGTCGCCCGGCGTGTTGTCGCACAGGATGTCCGCGTCCCACGACATGCCGGTCCAGTCCGTGTGGGCGCTGCCCTCGCGCATGACGCAGGCGGTCGCGGAGGCCTGCGCCGGTTCGGTCGCGGTGCCGACCAGGCCCGTCGCGGCGACCGCCGTCGCGAGCAGCGCGCCGCCCGTACTTCGCTCCATGGAATCTCCCGTCCCCCTCAGTCCTTTCGGTGACCGGAGTCTGACGCGCACCGCTGACGCCGGGCTGACCGATCCCTCCCGGCGGCGGGCCTGGGACAACGTGTACATAAGGTAGCCGCATGTCCGAGGACTCCCCCCTGATACGTAGCTTGCGCACGGCCGTTGAAGCGGCACCCGCCGATGTGCCGCTGCGGCTGCACCTGGCCGAATTGATGCTGGACGCCGGGCAGCCGGACGCCGCGGTCTCGGAGGTGGCCGTCGCTCTGCAGCACGCGCCGGGTGACGGCCAGGCCCGCGCGCTGATGGCCCGCGCGATGGGCGCGCCCACCTCCGGGCTGGCGCCCGGGCCCACCCCTGGCA
>NZ_WMBF01000343.1:0-6726 GCF_019400875.1 Streptomyces anatolicus
GGGTGGTTCGGCGGGGCGGGCCCGGGTACCCGGGGTGCCAAGCGCAGGAGGCGCCCGGGAGTTTCCTGCGACAGGCTCTCCTCGTTGGAAACGCAGCGTGGAGAGCTGCCCCTAACCTTGTTCTCCGATACCGCCGCCGACCTCCACCTTTCCACTGCCCACGCGTACGCCCGTCACGCGCTCGGCTCCGAGCACTCGGAGACCTCCTGCGCGCGGGACAGGCTCGCGTCCAGCTCCCTGCGGATCTCCTCCGGCAGGTCGCCCGCGCAGCCCCACGCGACTATGAGGTCGGCGACGCGGGTCAGTTTCATGTTGGTGTGCTGGGAGGTCTCCCGGAGCACGGTCCAGCCCTGCTCCGGGGTCAGCCTGCCCATCGCCACGACGATGCCGATCGCCTGGTCGATCGTGGCGTGGGATTCGACGGCCCGCTCCAGCTGGTCGACCTTGCGTTGCAGCTCGACGACCTTCTCGCCCTGCTGAGTCAATTTTTCCGGTTCGTCCGGTTGTGGTCGTTCCGGATCCACGTCTGATGACGTCACTTCGCCTCCGGGCGGGGATAGGGGCCAGCGCCAGAATGCCATGGGCCATTCGGCGGGCACCACAATTCCTTCACGTCCGGACCGCGTGCGGGCCCGGGGGTGCGGGTGGCCCGAGCGGCCGGCGGGCAGGAAGCCGCCGGGGCGGACCGCGCGTGCCGAGCGCGCGTGCCGAGCGCATATGCCCCGCGAGCCACCCGGGGGCCGCCGGAGAGCCGTCGGAGGGCCGCGACCCCGCGTACGTGACATCAGCAGGGCCGAACGCCTTCAATGGGCCCTGCCCGTACGGCAGTTGATGTCGTTGAGCTATCACCTAGTGGCATCGGGGCAGTTTCGCCCGCCCGTCCCGATACTCGTCCCGACCGGAGGCCGCACCCGCAGGCCTCCATCCCGGAAGGGACACACCCCACATGAACAGAACCCGTACCGGCGCCCTCGCGGCCCTCGGCACCGCGGCGCTCGTGGCCACCCTGACCGCCCCCACGGCGTTCGCGGCCCCCGCACCCGGCGTCGACAAGAACTCCGGGCAGGCCTCATCGGCGTACAGGACATCCTCGTACACCTCGTCCTCGCACACCACGTCGTCGTACAACGGCGAGAACCAGGCCGCCAACCGCCAGTTCTTCGAAGCCGTCATGAAGTCGGCGCTGAAGAAGCAGGCGGCGAAGCCCGGCATCCAGGCCGTCACCGTCACCTACAGCACGCGCCGGGCCCCCAGCTTCCGCAGCCAGATAGCGCAGAGCACCCAGATATGGAACTCCTCGGTCAGCAACGTGAAGCTCCAGGAGGGCAGCTCGGGGACCGACTTCGAGTACCGCGAGGGCAATGACTCGCGGGGCTCCTACGCCTACACCGACGGGCGCGGGCACGGTTACATCTTCCTGGACTACCGGCAGAACCAGCAGTACAACTCCCTGCGCGTGACGGCCCACGAGACCGGGCACGTCCTCGGGCTGCCCGACCACTACTCGGGCCCGTGCAGCGAGCTGATGTCCGGGGGCGGGCCCGGCCCGTCCTGCACCAACGCGCGGCCCAACGCCCAGGAGCGGCAGCGGGTCGACAGCATCTGGGCCCGCGGGGTCGCCGTCCTCAAGGATCAGGGCGAGCTGACGAAGATCCGCTGAGTCCGGAACGGGGCCTCCGTGGCCGGGCCGGATCCGCCGGATCCGGCCCGGTCCCGCCGTCTCGTACCGCGAGAAAAGCGGAATCCGGCCCAACCCGGCCGCGCGTGGCGCACTCTCCCATGACATGGGTACTCATGCTCAGGAGAAGCAGTCGCGCCGCGGCCGACGTCGCCGTCTCGTGGACTACCCGCGCTCCGGCCGCACAGGCGTACGCCGCTGGCTGCCCTCCTGGCGCCAGCTGCTCGGCGGCACCTGTCTCGTCGTGCTCACCCTCACCCTGCTCTTCGTCGCCGTCTACATCAGCGTGGACATCCCCGACGAGAATGAGGCGGCCCGCCGCGAGGCCAACGTCTACTACTGGTCCGACGGGACCCAGATGGTGAGCACCGGCGAGGTCAACCGGCAGATCGTGGAGCTGGACCAGATCGCCCCGTCCGCCGTGAAGGCCGTGATCGCCGCCGAGAACGAGACGTTCTACGAGGACTCCGGCGTCTCCCCCACGGGCCTGGCCCGGGCGGTCGTCAGCATGGCCGGCGGCGGCGAGACCCAGGGCGGCTCCACCATCACCCAGCAGTACGTGAAGAACACCTACCTCTCGCAGGACCAGACCGTCACGCGGAAGGTGAAGGAGTTCGTCATCGCGCTGAAGGTGGACCGCAAGAAGAGCAAGGCGGAGATCCTCAAGGGGTACCTCAACACCAGCTGGTTCGGGCGCGGCGCGAACGGCATCGAGGCGGCGGCCCACGCCTACTACGGCATCCCGGCCAAGAAGCTGGACCCCAGCCAGGGCGCGATGCTCGCCGCCCTCCTCAAGGGCGCCGAGCTGTACGACCCGGCGGGCGGCGCGGCCAACCACCGCAGGGCGCGCGAGCGCTGGGCGTGGATCCTGGACCGCCAGGTCGACGTGGGCCTGATGACGAAGAAGGAACGCGCGAAGTACCGCACCTTCCCCGAGCCGCGCAAGCAGTCGCGCAGCACCAGCCTCGGCGGCCAGACCGGCTATCTCGTCGACATAGCCAATCGGTACGTCAAGCAGCACACCGGCCTCACCGACGAGGAGCTGGCCCGCGGCGGCCACCGGATCCACACCACCTTCGACAAGGACAGGACGCGCCGCCTGGAGCGGGCCGTGCGCGGCGTCCTGCGGCGTGACCTCGCGCCGAAGACCCGCGCCGCCGACCGGCACGTACAGGTCGGCGCCGCGTCCGTACGCCCGTCCGACGGGGCGCTGGTGGCGCTGTACGGCGGGCCGGACGCCACCGAGCACTTCACCAACAACGCGGACACCTCCGGCGTCCCGGTCGGCTCGGCGTTCAAGCCGTTCGTGCTCGCCGCCGCGCTCCAGCACGGGGTGTCCGTACGCGATGAGCCGCTGCGCCAGAGTGCCCTGCTCGACAGCCACTACGCCGCCGACGGCACCCTGAGCCGCGCCGACGGCGAGCCCGACCGCGACCACCCCACTCTCGGCGCGGCCCTGCACTCCGGCGGCAACGCCACCTACGTACGCCTCGGCACGGACGTCGGCCGGGAGCGGGTGCGCAGGACGGCCGTCGACGCGGGGCTGCTGCCGCAGAGCATGGCCCCGCTGGAGCCGGCCTTCTCCGTCGGCACGTCGACGCCGAGCGCGATCCGGATGGCCACCGCGTACGGCACCTTCGCCGCCGGCGGGCTGCGGCACGCCCCGTACTCGGTGACCAAGGTCGTCAAGGACGGCACGAGCCTGCCCGGTCTGGAGCGGCCCGCCCCGGGGCGCGCGATGGACGCGGGGGTGGCCCGCGAGGTCACCGACGCTTTGCGCGCGGGCGGCAAGGACGTCGGCCTCCCGGGGGTGGCGGCGGGCCGCACGGGCGACCAGGACCGGCTGCGGACGGCGTGGTTCGCGGGGTACACGAAGGAGCTTTCGACGGCGGTGACCCTCTTCCGGGTGCGCCCGGGCGAGCCGGGGCTGCTGCCGATGTCGGGCGTCGGCGGGGAGAAGTCGCGGCGGGGGAACGTGCTGCCGCCGCGGATCTGGAAGGCGTACGCGGGTACGGGGCGTTGACCTTGCCCCTGGGGCAGACCTCAGAGTCTGCGTCGTCGGGCCGACCGGCCCGGTGACGGAGGATGTACCCGTGATCGCGCGACCCCAGGACGAACTGCTCTCCATCGGCGTGTTCGCCGCCCGCGCCCGGCTCTCGCCGAAGGCGCTGCGGCTCTACGACCGGCTCGGGCTCCTTGAGCCCGCGCATGTCGACGAGGTCAGCGGCTACCGCTACTACCGCGAGGACCAGATCGAACAGGCCCGCACGGTGGCGCTGCTGCGCCGGCTCGACATGCCGCTCGCGGACATCGCCGGGATGGTGCGGCTCGACGGGGAGCGGGCTGCGCGCTCGCTCGACGTCTACTGGGCGGGGATCGAGGAGCGCTTCGCCGAACAGCGGACGCTCGCGCACTACCTCCGTGGACGACTTTCGGGAAGGAACGCCGAGTTGTACGCGACATTCGAAGTGAAGACCGTGGACGTGCCGCGGACGCACGTCCTCAGTGAGACCCGGCACGTGGTCGCCGGGGAGCTGCCCTCCTGGATCGGCTCGTCGGCCGAGCGGCTGGAGAAGGCGGCCGAGCGGTGCGGGGGCATGCCCGGCCCGCACTTCGTCGTCTACCACGCGGAGGTGACCGAGGAGAGCGACGGGCCCGCCGAGTCGTGCGTGCCGGTCGCGGACGCCGAGGCGGCCCGCGCCTGGGCGGCCGGGCAGGGGCGCTCCTCGGACGCCAAGGTCCGCCTGGAGCCCGCGCAGCGGCTCGTCTACACGCGGATCACCAAGGCGCAGGTCGGCTATCCGCAGATCATCGCGGCCTACGACGCCGTGGAGGCCTGGGCGGCCGAGCGGGGGCTCACCGTGACGGGGCCGTGCCGCGAGGTGTACTTCGCGGACTGGGAGAGCAGTGGTCCGGAGGATGAGGTGTGTGACGTGGCCCTCCCGGTCGCGGTCGGATAGCCCCGAGCCCGGTCGCCCCGAGGGGAGGGGGAAGAAGCACCTGCCTCCCCATGCAGCCCAGGCGTCATTGCCCTTCCCCGCGCCTATCCTGAGGAAGCATGGGGGACGGGGACGGTAAGCAGGGAGCAGCGGCCGGGGGCGCCAACCCCGTGGTGGATCACGGGAGTTGGCGCGTCCGGCTGCGGCGCTGGGCCGCGTCGGGGAGCGGCGACGTGCTCGGCGCCGGGGTGCTTTTCGGCAGCGATCGCGTACTGACCTGCGCCCATGTGGTCCGGGACCCGGCGACGGGCCTGCGCCCCGATCGCGTCCAGGTCGAGTTCCCGCTGCTCCAGGGGCTGACCCGGACCCCGCACCGCACCGCGACCGTGGCGGCGGGACACTGGGTGCCGCCCTTCGGCAAGGCGCAGGGAGACCTCGCGGTGCTCGTCCTGGACGAGCCCGCGCCGGTGGTGTCGCCGGTCAGGCTGCACCGCACGCTCGACTACCGGGGTGCCCCGGTCCTCATCGACGGCTTCCCCGAGTACCAGTCGGGCGGCCAGTGGCTCACGGGCGCCTGCATGGGGCCCGGCGGCGAGGGCGACGAGCGGGTGCAGATCGACCTCGCGGGGGCGGGCAGGCTGCGCGGCGGGTTCAGCGGGTCCGGGGTGCGCGAGGAGGGCAGCGACCGGCTGCTCGGCATCGTCGTGCAGGCCGACGAGAGCGGTGAGCACGGGTACATGATCCCGGCGGCGACGGTCGCCAAGTACTTCCGCCGGTTCGCCGAGCGGTACGTGACCGGCCCGCACGCCGTCCCCGGCCACCGCGTCGTCCCGGCCGACGCGGCCCGCGCGGCCCGCCCGCACGGCCTCCAGCGCTCGGTGACCCGCTGGCTCAACGCCGACCCGGAAGCCTGGGACACCGAACTCCTCTTCATCGCCGACGCCGACGAGCGGGCCAGGCAGGCGCTGTACGTCGTCCTGAACATGGCCGACAGGGAGCAGGCGCCCCAACTGGCGGTCAGCCCGATGGAGTTCGATGCCCCGGACCCGGCGCCCCTGCTCTCCCGCGCGGGGATCGCCCCGCGCGTCGGGAGCATCGGGCTCGTACTGGACCTGGAGGGCGTCGCGCTCGACGAGTCCGGGTCGCCGGACGAGCTGCGGGAGGCCCTTGCCGTGCTGCGGCACGAGTTGCGTCACGCACGGCACACGAGCCCTCCGCGCCGCCCCGCCGTCGCCGTGCTGTACGCCGACCGCTCCCCCACCGAGCCGGCCACGGCGGTGCGGGTCCTGCGGGAACTCGCCGACGGCGGGGCGCGGTTGCTGCTCGTCGCCCGTGACGGCGCGCACGGTTTCGCGTACGCGGTGGCCGAGCATCTGCTGCCCGCCGAGCGGGCCGCGCAGTGGCTCCAGCGGATCGGGGCCCGCGTCGACGTGCTCGCCGACACCGAGCGGCGCGCCCGGCGCCTCTTCCACCGCGTGGAGCCGCATGTCGTGGACCCGCCGGTCGCCACCGCGTACGCGGCGCGGGCCGCGCTGTGGACCGTGCAGCTCAGCGACGAGCTGCGGCCGCTGCCCGGGCGGGGCGGGCCCCGCTTCCTGGAGAAGCTCAGCTACGCCGAACAGGCCGTGGACACCTATCTGTTGCGGGCCGAGGCCGCCGAGAGCGAGCTGCGGGCGGTGCTCGACGCGCATCTGCGGTTACGCGGACTCCTCCGCGACCACCTGGCGCGGCTCGCCGGGCGCGGCCTCGCCGAGCATCCTGACGCCGTCGGCCCCTACCGCGAGGCGCAGCGGCTCCTGATGGCGGGGCCGTGTCCGCTCGCCGACGCGGAGCGGGCGGTGGAGGCGTTCGCCCGGGTGGTGCGGCGGCTGGCCGATGCGGAGGGTGACGCGTGACGCCGGTGAAGTCCTGCCCGCACCCCGGCTGCGCAGGCACCGTCACGCCCACCGGGTACTGCCTGGCCAGCGGTGAGCGCGTGGACCCGGCGACGGGGCGGCACTCCACGGAGCCCGCCCGCGCCCCGGCTCCGGGCCAACTTCCGGCTCCGCTTCCGGGCCCGGCTCCCTCCCCGGCTCCGGGCGCGGATTCACCCCCGTACACCTCCATCGA
>NZ_WMBF01000344.1:0-6701 GCF_019400875.1 Streptomyces anatolicus
GCCGCGCTCCCCACCCCCGCGGAGGAGCCCGGCGAGGGAGCGGGTCGCGCCCCGCGCTCGGCGGCCGCACCCGCCGCCCGTACGACGTCCGGCGCCCGGACGGGCTCTGTGCGCCCCGTCCAGAAGTGCTGTGCGGCGAAGAGCGCGGCGACGGCGAGGACCACGACGAGCGCGACCACGCCCCGCCGGTCGAGCCCGCACCGCGACTGGAGCCACACCGGCAGCCGCTCCCGCACGGCCAGGCCCATCCGTTCCCGCCGCGAGGGTCCGTCCTGCGCCGCCTCCTTCGCGGCTCCGTCCGCCTCCGCCCAGGTCTCCGTCGCGGCATCCTCCTGCCGCGCCCACTTCGGCGCGGGTGGAGCCGGACCCGTCACGCCCCCGCCCTCGCGCCCGGGAAGCAGCGGCACATCAGCAGCCGCCACGTCCAAGCGCGGTGAGGCAGCCGACACATCCGGCCGCGGTGAGGCAGGCGGGGGTTGTGGCTCGGCGAACAGGCTCTCCTGTGGCTCGGCGAAAAGGCTCTCCGCCCGCAGCCGCACCGCCTCCGCCGAGACATGGCCGCGCCGGACCCGGCGGGCGTGACGGCGCTGCACACGACCGTCGGAACCAGGGGCACGGCCCGGACCACTCGTCGCGGAAGCCGCCCCAGAAGACGTCCGAGCAGACACCCGGGAAGCAGACACCTGGGAAGGCGTCCGCGAAGACGCCCGCGAAACCGTCCCAGAAGGTGATCGAAGTGAAGTCATGCCGTCGACGTTAGGCACCGCCGCGACATTATGTTGATCTTGGTCAATTCCCGTGGATTACCCCGCAGTTGTGGATAACTCCGTCACCCACACGTGGAACATCGTCCACACTCAGAACTCACCGAGGCGAGACCACGGCCCCCAGCAGCCCCGGCCCCGTATGCGCACCGATCACCGCGCCCACCTCGCTGACATGCAGCTCGCCGAGGGCCGGCAGCCGCTCGCGGAGGCGGTCCGCGAGGGCCGACGCCCGTTCCGGCGCCGCGAGATGGTGCACCGCGATGTCGACCCGGCCCGTACCGGCGCGTGCGACGACGATCTCCTCCAGCCGGGCGATCGCCTTCGACGCCGTCCGCACCTTCTCCAGCATGTCGATGCGGCCGCCGTCCAGCTTCAGGATGGGCTTGACGGCGAGCGCGGAGCCCAGCAGCGCCTGCGCGGCGCCGATACGGCCGCCCCTGCGCAGATAGTCGAGGGTGTCGACGTAGAAGTACGCGGACGTGCCCGCGGCACGCTTCTCGGCGGCCGCCACCACCTCGTCGACCGAGTCACCCGCCTCCGCGGCCTCCGCCGCCGCGAGGGCGCAGAAGCCGAGGGCCATCGCGACCATGCCGGTGTCCACCACCCGCACCGGCACCGGCGCGTCCTTCGCGGCGAGGACCGCGGCGTCGTACGTACCGGAGAACTCGGCGGACAGATGCAGCGAGACGATGGCCGTGGCGCCCGCCTGTGCGACCTTCCGATACGCCTCGGCGAAGACCTCGGGGCCGGGCCGCGACGTGGTCACCGACTTCCGCTTCTGCAGCGCCAGGGCGACTGAGCGGGCCGAGATCTCGGTCCCTTCCTCCAGCGCCTGGTCGCCCAGGACCACGGTCAGGGGGACCGCGGTGATGCCGTGCCGCTCCATCGTCCGCTGCGGCAGATAGGCCGTGGAATCCGTGACGATCGCGACATGGCGGGACATGGGCTGGACACTACCCGTCTGGACCGCCGGGCGGCAGCCCGGCCCCTGCTCGCCCCCTCCCGGGGAGGCGCCCCGCGTCACGGGCGGCTCAGGCAAGTCACGGGCTCAGGTCGTGCTCTCCGGCTTGGCCTTCTTCTCCCACGGATACGTGGGCGCCGGCGAGGGTGGCGTGATCGCGGGCCGCGCGGACTCCTGGGAGGCCTGCGGCGAGGGCTCGGACCAGGTCTGCTCCGCGTCCTTGCCGGGCTGCGCGGCGGGCTCGGGCCAGGCGGCGGGGGCCTGTGCGGGCGCCGGCTCCGTGGTCCAGTGCCGCAGGGCGCCCGCCTCCATGCCGATCTGCGTGCTCAGCGAGTCCAGGTCGTCGCCCGCGAACCGGCGGGCACGGTCGCGCGCCGACCACCGCAGGGAGTCGGCCGCCTTGGTGATCTGCTCCGTGCGCTCCTTCAGCTCGGGGAGCCGCTGGGCGACGGACGCCTTGTCCGGGTCGCGCTCCAGGCGCCGCAGCTCGTCGTCCAGCTCGTGCCCGTGGGCGCTGAGCCGGTCGAACAGGCCGAGGGACTCCTTCAGCGAGGCGTCCTCGACGGCGCCCGCCTTCAGCACCTCCTGCGTGGCCCGCATCGACGTGCGCAACGACAGGCGCAGCTGGGCCAGTTCGCCCGCCGCGCCGAACTGGGTGAAGCTCTTCGCGCGGAGGGTGGTGTCCTCCACCGTGCGGCGAGCCTCCGAGATGGTGCGGTCCACGCCCCGCTTGGCCGCCTTCACGACCTTCACCGTGGCATACACCCCCAGCACCAGGAACAGCACGACGAGCAGCGCCACGATCACGCCCACGGCTTCCATGACGCCCCTCTCCGAGTCCGGTCCGGTCCACCCCAGCGATGGTCCCTCCACCGTAAACGGAGAAGGCAGGCCGGAGGTTCCATCGGAACCCCCAACCTGCCCTTAAGGGAAGACCCCTATGCCACCCGGCTGACCGGAAGTGTCCGTTACGCCGGAACGATGTTCACCAGCTTCGGCGCCCGCACGATCACCTTGCGGATGCCCGCGCCGTCCAGCGCGGCCACCACCTTCTCGTCGGCCAGCGCCACCTTCTCCAGCTCCGCGTCGGAGATCGACGGCGGGACCTCCAGGCGCGCCTTGACCTTGCCCTTGATCTGCACGACGCAGGTCACGGACTCGTCCACCACGTACGCCGGGTCGGCCACCGGGAAGTCCTGGTGGACGACCGAGTCGGTGTGGCCCAGCTTGCGCCACAGCTCCTCGGCGACGTGCGGGGCCAGCGGCGCGATCAGCAGCACCAGGCGCTCCGCGACGGACCTCGGCACCGTGCCGCCCACCTTCGTCAGGTGGTTGTTCAGCTCGGTGATCTTGGCGATGGCGGTGTTGAACCGCATGCCGTCCAGGTCCTGGCGGACGCCGTCGATCGCCTTGTGCAGGGCGCGCAGGGTGGCCTCGTCGATGTCGGCCTCGGCGACGTCCGCGACGGTGACCTCACCGGTCGACTCGTCGACGATCAGGCGCCACAGCCGCTGCAGCAGGCGGTACTGGCCGACGACCGCGCGCGTGTCCCAGGGGCGCGAGACGTCCAGGGGGCCCATCGCCATCTCGTACAGGCGCAGGGTGTCCGCGCCGTACTCGTCGCAGATCTCGTCCGGCGTGACGGCGTTCTTCAGGGACTTGCCCATCTTGCCCAGCTCGCGCTTGACCGGCTCGCCCTCGAAGAAGAACTTCCCGTCGCGCTCCTCGACCTCGGTCGCCGGCACCGGGAAGCCGCGGCTGTCCCGGTAGACGTAGGCCTGGATCATGCCCTGGTTGTACAGCTTGTGGAACGGCTCGGCGGACGAGACGTGCCCCAGGTCGAAGAGGACCTTCGACCAGAAGCGCGCGTACAGCAGGTGCAGCACCGCGTGCTCGGCGCCGCCCACGTACAGGTCGACGCCGCCGGTGGGCTGTCCCTCGCGCGGGCCCATCCAGTACTGCTCGACGGCGGGGTCGACCAGCTGCTGGTCGTTGCGCGGGTCCAGGTAGCGCAGCTCGTACCAGCACGAACCGGCCCAGTTGGGCATGGTGTTGGTCTCGCGGCGGTACTTCTTGGGGCCGTCGCCCAGGTCCAGAGTGACGTTGACCCAGTCCCCGTTGCGCGACAGCGGGGTCTCCGGAGAGGTGTCCGCGTCGTCCGGGTCGAAGGTGCGCGGGGAGTAGTCGTCGACCTCCGGCAGCTCCAGGGGCAGCATCGACTCGGGCAGCGCGTGGGCGACGCCGTCCTCGTCGTAGACGATCGGGAAGGGCTCGCCCCAGTAGCGCTGGCGGCTGAACAGCCAGTCGCGCAGGCGGAAGTTGACGGTGCCCTCGCCGATGCCGCGCGTGGCCAGCCAGCCGGTGATGCGCGCCTTGGCGTCGACCACGCCCAGGCCGTCCAGGGAGACCTCGGCGTTCGAGGAGTTGATCAGCTTCGCCTCGTAGGAGGAGAAGGCGTCGTCCCATGTCGACGTGTCCGTGCCCCGGCCGTCCGACGGCTCGACCACACAGCGCATCGGCAGGTGGAAGGCGCGCGCGAAGGCGAAGTCGCGGCTGTCGTGCGCCGGGACGGCCATGATCGCGCCGGTGCCGTAGCCCATCAGTACGTAGTCGGCGATGAAGACGGGGACCTGCTCGCCGCTGACCGGGTTCGTGGCGTAGACGCCGGTGAAGACGCCGGTCTTCTCCTTGGCGTCGGCCTGGCGCTCGACGTCGGACTTCGAGGCGGCGAACGCGCGGTACTTGGAAACGGCCTCGGCGGGCGTGGCGTGGCCGCCGGTCCACACCTCGTGGGTGCCCTCGGGCCAGGCCTCGGGCAGGACCTTGTCGACCAGCTCGTGCTCGGGCGCCAGGACCATGTAGGTCGCGCCGAACAGGGTGTCCTGGCGGGTGGTGAAGACGGTGACCGCCTCGCCCCCGGTGCCCACGGGGAAGCTGACCCGGGCGCCTTCGGAGCGGCCGATCCAGTTGCGCTGCTGCAGCTTGATGGCGTCGGGCCAGTCCAGTGCGTCCAGGTCGTCCAGCAGGCGGTCGGCGTAGGCGGTGATACGCATGTTCCACTGGCGCAGCTTGGCCTTGAAGACGGGGAAGTTGCCGCGCTCGGAGCGGCCGTCGGCGGTGACCTCCTCGTTGGCCAGGACGGTGCCCAGGCCGGGGCACCAGTTGACGGGCGCGTCGGAGGCGTAGGCCAGGCGGTACTGGCTCAGCACCTCCGCGCGCTCGGCGGCGTTCAGCTCGCTCCACACGCGCGTGGAGCCCGGTACCGCACGCTCACCGCTGTTGAACTGTGCCACCAGGTCGGCGATCGGGCGGGCCTTCTTGGCGTCGGCGTCGTACCAGGAGTTGAAGATCTGGACGAAGATCCACTGGGTCCACTTGTAGTAGTCCGGGTCGATCGTCGCGAAGGAACGCCGCTTGTCGTGGCCCAGACCCAGGGCGCGCAGCTGGGCCTTCATGTTCTCGATGTTGGCCTCGGTGGAGACCCGCGGGTGGGTGCCCGTCTGCACGGCGTACTGCTCGGCGGGCAGGCCGAAGGCGTCGAAGCCCAGGGTGTGCAGGACGTTGTGGCCGGTCATGCGCTGGAAGCGCGCGAAGACGTCCGTGGCGATGTACCCCAGGGGGTGGCCGACGTGCAGACCCGCTCCGGAGGGGTAGGGGAACATGTCCATGATGAACTTCTTGGGCCTGGCGACCAGCGCCGCCTGTGCCTCGTCGCGCGCGGCCATGTCACCGCTCGGGTTCGGCGCCTCGTAGGTGCCCTCGGCGTCCCAGAAGTCCTGCCAGCGTGCCTCGATCTCAGCGGCCAGAGCGGCCGTATAGCGGTGCGGCGCGGCCACCTCGGAGGCGGCAGCAGAATTCGTCTCGCTCATGATCCTCAAAGCTCCATCGATCGTCTCTGCCTACGGAATTGACCGTGCTGGCCAAATGAAAAAGCCCCTCGCACAGGAGGGGACGCCGCGCCGATTCCGACCCGCGATTCACCGGCGGTCGGGACTGATCAGCGCGGCCCGCTAAGCAGAAGGCGTACGGCACGCATGGCGTCAGGGTACCGCAGCCCTCGCGCGAGCCGCGACGAGCTCACGCGGCGGAACCGGAGGCACTGCTACCGGGCCTTGGCCAATGGTTACTCCGCGTACCGCCCACTATCGGGGCAACACCAAGAGCGCATCGCACTTTGATAACAACGCAATAACTCAAACCCCGTACCCACTGGTATGGCGCGACTTAGCATGCGGCGGACCGAACCATTTCGGAGCCGCCCCATGAACCCTCTGCACCCCCATCGCCAGAGCCGTCTGCTCGGCACCGGAGCCCTGCTCCTGATACCCCTGCTCGTCCTGGTGGGCAGCGACGGCTTCCGGGCCGCCCTGGACTTCACCACCGGCGTCCTGTGCCTGGTCTGCCTCACCGCCGCCGTGGTCTGGGGCCTGGTCGCCACCGACCGCCTCTTCCTGCGCTCGCGCGAGCGGCTGCTCGCCCAGGCCGTGCACCGGGCCACAGCGGTCGCCTCCGTCGGCTTCCTGCTGCTGCACGGCACCGTCAAGATCGCCCTCGACCACGTGTCGCTCCTCGGCGCCCTCGTGCCCTTCGGGCTGGGCGTCACCGGCAGCGCCGGCCTCATCGGCCTCGGCTCGCTCGCGGGCCTGCTCATGGTGGCCACCAGCGTCACCGGGGCCCTGCGCAGCGCCTTCGCCTCCCCCGCGCGGGTCGCCTCGCGCTGGCGCTCGCTGCACATGCTGGCCTACCCCGCCTGGTGCGCGGCGCTGACCCACGGCCTGTACGCGGGCCGCCCGGCGAAGTTCTGGGTGATCGCCCTGTACGGCCTGTGCCTGATCGCCGTCGCCGGGGCCATCGCGCTGCGTGCGGCGCCGCCGCCGATCAAGCGGATGGTCGCCTCCCGGATCCTGGCCCTGCTCGAACGGGAATACGGCACCCCCTCCCGCGACCGCCCACGCGCGCGGCCCGCCGGGACG
>NZ_WMBF01000345.1:0-6697 GCF_019400875.1 Streptomyces anatolicus
GTACGAAACCCCGCCCCCATCTCAACAAGGAGCGCGCAAAACCTGCTACCAGCTGGTCTTGCGCTGAAGCTCCCACATCATCATGATCGCCGAGGGATCGAGCGCGCGTTCGCCGCCCGCGATCTCCTCGCTGGACATGATGTACTGCTTGCCCTGCCAGAGCGGCAGCAGCCTGACGTCGTCGACCAGGATCTCCTGGGCCCGCTCGAAGTCGTCGATCACCGCGCCCCGGTCGGTCTCCCTGCGCTGGCGCGGCAGCAGCTCGTCGGTGATCTCCTTGGAGACGTAAGGCGTGTTGAGCACGTTCTTCGGGCCGACGAACGGCGCGATGAAGTTGTCCGCGTCGGGGAAGTCGGGGAACCAGCCGCGCCCGAAGACGGGGTACTCGCCGTTGCTGTAGCCCTCCTGGAACTCGGTCCACGGACGGCTCTTGATCGTGATCTTGAAGAGGCCGGACGCCTCCAGCTGCCGCTTCAGCTCGGCGAACTCCGCGGCGGTGGCCGATCCGTAGCGGTCGGAGGTGTGCCAGAGGGTGAGCGGGACGGGCTCGTTGATGCCGGCGTCGGTCAGGATCTTCCTGGCCTTGGCCGCACTGGGGTTTCCGTAGTCGTCGAAGAAGCCGGTGGCGTGGCCCGTGAGCCCCCTCGGCACCATCGAGTACAGCGGCTCGACGGTGTCCTTGTAGATCTTGTGGGCGAGGGCCCCGCGGTCGATCACCTGCGCGAAGGCGCGCCGGACCGGCAGCTTCCGCGCCCAGGGGTCCTTGGTGTTGAAGACCAGGTAGCGGATCTCGGTGCCCGCGCCCTCGACGAGTTCGATGTCCTGCTCGCGCCTGCTCTTGCTCTGCATGGCGACGATGTCCTCGGAGGCGAGACCGCGGAAGGTCACGTCGATCCGGTTGTCCTTGAGGGCGTCGACCATCGCCGACGACTTCTTGAAGTAACGGATGGTGACAGCGTCGTTCTTGACCTCGGCCGCGCCCTTGTAGTGACTGTTCTTGACCAGCTCGGCCTCCTGGTTCGGCGTGTACGCCTCCAGGGCGTACGGCCCGGAGCCGGTGATCTCGTTGCCCTCGCGGAGCTTGTCCGCCGGATAGTCGTCGGGGTTGACGATCGACATGGCGGGCGTCGCGAGCACGAACGGGAAGGTCGCGTCCGCCTTCTTCAGGCGGAATATCACGGTCCGCTCCCCCTTGGTGCGGACCGTGTCGAGCGAGCCGAGCAGCCCCACCGGACCGCCCTTCACCACACCCTTGGCCTCGATCGTCCGCATGCGGTCGAAGGAGTACTTGACGGCCGCCGCGTCCAGCGTGTCACCGTCGGAGAACTTCAGCCCCTCGCGCAGCTCACAGCTGAAGACCGTGTTCGAGGCGTCCGTGAACTCGCAGGACTGCGCGGCGTCCGGCTCGGGCTCGGTGGCCCCCGAGGGGAAGCTGAGCAGCGTCTGGAAGACGTTCCGGTACAGCTCCCAGGAGCTGTCCCAGGCCTTGGCCGGATCCAGGGTGCTCGGCGCGCTCATCGTGCCGACGGTGATCCGCTCTTCCTCGTCCGGCCCTTCGGCGGACAACACCCCGCAACCGGAGAGCAGGGACATCGACGCGAGCGCCGCCAGCCGGCGCCGACCCCTCATACGCTTCACGGCGGGAACTTCACTGAACACGCGCACGCTCCTCGATCGGCCATGCCATGGGATCGGCAGACAATATCGCAGCGCCCCGCCGGGCCAACTGCTGGCGCCGACAGGGCACTTGGTGCGCGTGTACGTCTCTTTTGACCGCCTAACCAACGGTTGTACGACCTTCTTCGGCCGACGCCCGCTTGGGCAGCCTCTGTCAGGCGGAGCCCGCTTGAGCAACCTTCGTCAGCCGACGCCCGCCTTCGTCAGCCGACGCCCGCATTGAGGAAGATGCCGCCATCGACCACGAGCGTCTGCCCGGTGATCCAGTCGGACTGGCTGGAGGTGAGGAACGCGGCCGCGCCGCCGATGTCCTCCGGCACGCCCAGCCTGCCGAGCGGATAGGAGGCGGCCGCCTCGGCCTCGCGGCCCTCGTAGAGCGCCTGGGCGAACTTGGTCTTGACGACGGCGGGCGCGATGGAGTTCACGCGCACCTTCGGCGCGAACTCGTGCGCCAGCTGGAGGCTGAGGTTGACCATGGCGGCCTTGCTCATCCCGTACGCCCCGATGAAGGGCGAGGCGGAGACGCCGGCGACGGAGGCGATGTTCACGATCGCGCCGCCGTTCTCGCTCTGCCAGGCCCTCCAGGTCTGCTGGGCGAAGCCGAGCGCCGAGATGACGTTGGTCTCGTACACCTTGCGCGCCACGTTCAGGTCCAGCTCGGCGATCGGCCCGAAGACCGGGTTCGTGCCGGCGTTGTTGATCAGGAAGTCGACCCGGCCGAACGCCTCCATCATGCGTGCGACGGCGGCCGCCTGGTGGGCCTCGTCGTGGGCCTTGCCCGCGACGCCGATGACCCGGTCGGAGCCGAGCTTCTCGACGGCCTCCTTGAGGGCGTCCTCGTTGCGTCCGGTGATGCAGACGCGGTCACCCCTGGCGACCAGGGCCTCGGCGATGCCGTAGCCGATGCCGCGGCTCGCGCCCGTGACGAGCGCGGCCTTCCCACTGTCCTGCACAGCCATGATCTCCGCCTTCCGGGTCAGTTGAGCGGGCCGCCGGCGACGTACATGACCTGCCCGGAGACAAAGCCCGCGGCGTCGCCCGTGAAGAAGGCGATGGCGTTGGCGATGTCCTCGGGACGGCCGACGCGCTGCACCGGGATCTGGGTGGCGGCCGCCGCCTGGAACTCCTCGAAGTCCATGCCGACGCGGTCCGCGGTGGCCTTGGTCATCTCGGTGACGATGAAGCCGGGGGCGACGGAGTTGGCGGTGACGCCGAACTTGCCCAGCTCCTTGGCCAGGGTCTTGGTGAGGCCCTGGAGACCGGCCTTGGCGGCGGAGTAGTTGACCTGGCCGCGGTTGCCGAGCGCGGAGGACGAGGAGAGGTTCACGATACGGCCGAAATTCGCGTCCACCATGTGCTTCTGCACGGCGCGGGACATCAGGAACGCGCCGCGCAGGTGCACGTTCATGACCGTGTCCCAGTCGCTCGCGCTCATCTTGAAGAGGAGGTTGTCGCGGAGCACACCGGCGTTGTTGACGAGGATCGTCGGCGCGCCCAGCTCCTCGGCGATGCGGGCGATCGCGGCCTCGACCTGGGCCTCGTCGGACACGTCGCAGCCGACGGCCAGCGCCTTGCCACCGGCCGCGGTGATCCGCTCGACGGTGTCCTTGCAGGCGGCCTCGTCGAGGTCGATGACGGCGACGGCGCGGCCCTCGGCGGCGAGCCGTACGGCCGTCGCCGCGCCGATGCCCCGCGCCCCTCCGGTCACGACCGCGACGCGCTGCTCAGTGGTGGACATGCTGGTTCTCCTCGCCCTTGGGATGCGGCTCCACGGTACGCCCGATGAGTGAGCGACCGCTTAGTACCTTCAGCTGGACGAGACGCTAGAAGCCCTGGCACCGGGTGTCAACGGCGTGCGGCCAGCTGTGACGCGTTACCTCACCAACAGCTCCAGAAGACGGTTCACCTCGGACTCGGGGTCCGCCGTGAGGCCGGTGTGGACCGGGCCAGGCTGGACCACCGTGGAGCGCGGCGCGATGAGCCAGCGAAAGCGCCGCCCCGCGTCGTCGCGCTCGGCCTGCCCCGCGGCCGCGCCGCCCTCGCAGATCCGCTCGACGGCGCCGAGCGCGGCCCTGACGCCGGCGACGTCGGCCGCCGGGTCGAGCGCGAGCAGCTTGGTCTCGTCGAGGTGGGTGCGGGCGGCCACGAAGGCCTTGGCGCGGCAGTAGACGACGACGCCCGCGTTGAACTGCTCGCCGCGCTCCACGCGCGGGACCACACGCACCAGCGCGTACTCGAAGACGTTCCGCTCGGTCACTTGGTGGCACCCTTCGGCCGCGGTTCGCCGAGGGCGATCCGTTCGTGAATGGTCTCGGCGCGCGGCAGCAGCGCCGCCACGTGGGCGCGGCGCACATCGTCGGGGCCCTCGAAGCCGGGCTCGTCGACGAGCCACGCGTCGGGCACCTGGGCGGCGATCCCGGTGAGCAGTTCCTCGGTGACGAGCGGGGCGAGTTCGGCGGCGGCCGATGCCACGTCGGGCCCGTAGGGGGCGAGTACGTGGTCCGAGGCGTCGTACGCCCGGCCCGTCGCGGTCTCGACGGTGCGCCAGTTGTGGTGCCAGATCAGGCTCGCCCCGTGGTCGATCAGCCACAGCTCGCCCTGCCACAGGAGCAGGTTCGGGTTGCGCCAGGACCGGTCCACGTTGTTGATCAGGGCGTCGAACCAGACGACGCGGCCCGCCTCGACCGGGTCGATCTCGCATGCGAGCGGGTCGAAGCCGAGCGCGCCCGAGAGGAAGTCCATGCCGAGGTTGAGGCCACCGCTGGACTTCAGGAGTTCCTGCACCTGCTGGTCCGGCTCGCCGAGCCCGATCACCGGGTCGAGCAGGATCTGGACCAGTCTGGGCATCCGCAGCCCCAGGCGCCGCGCCAGCTCCCCGCAGATCACCTCCGCGACGAGCGTCTTGCGGCCCTGTCCCGCGCCGGTGAACTTCATGACGTACGTCGCGTGAGCGCCGTCGGCGTCGGTGGCCTCGACGACGCCGGGCAGCGATCCGCCCTCCCGCAAGGGCGTGACGTAGCGGACCGTGGTGACTTGGGTGAGCATGGGGCCAGGTTACTTCCGCGAAGGGCCCGGGTTGCTTCCGCATCCGATGCGCCCGATCACCGGGAAATCGCCCGCCGTTTGAACGCGGCGGACCGCGGACCCGTACCACCCGGCATGACGACTTCCGAAGAAACCGTCTCCGGGCCCCGCCGCCGCACCGTCGTGGCCACCATGGGTGCCGCGGGGCTCGCCGCCGCCCTGACCGCGTGCGGCAGTGACGACAAGGGCGACTCCGAACCGGCGGGCGCGCAGGCCCCCGAAGGCGGCGAGGGCGCCGCCGGGACCGTGCTGGCCAAGACGGCGGAGATTCCCGTGGGCGGCGGCAAGATCTTCAAGGACGAGGGGGTGGTGGTCACCCAGCCGACCAAGGGCGAGTTCAAGGCCTTCTCGAACTTGTGCACCCACAAGAAGTGTCCGGTGACGAGCGTCGAAGGAGGCACCATCAACTGCGCCTGCCACGGCAGCAAGTTCGCCATCGCCGACGGCAGCGTCAAACAGGCTCCCGCCCCCGGGCCGCTGCCCGCTGCGGAGATCTCCGTGGACGGCGACTCGATCAAGCTGGCTTAGGCAGAGCGTGCCTACGTAGAGCATGCTCAGGCGCGGCGCGGCCGCTTCCAGGCGCCGAGTACGTCCTGCGTACTGGTGATGGTGGCGACGAGCGCGAGCGTGTTGCGGACCATCGCGGGGGTGTAGTCGGCCGGCACCCCCGCGATGGCGTCGGCGGGTACGACGGCGGTGTAGCCGAGGTTCACGGCGTCGAACACGGCGTTGGGGATGGCGACGTTGGCGGAGACCCCGGTGACCAGGAGGGCGCGGCAGCCGAGATTGCGCAGCAGCGGGTCGACATCGGTGCCCGCGAGGGGCGACAGGCCGTGCAGACGCCGTACGACGAAGTCCTCGTCGGCCACTTCGATCGGCGGCGCGATCCGTACGGCCCTGGTGCCCGACAGCTGCTGCACGGGGAGCCGTTCGGCGGCGCGGAAGAGCCGGGCGTTGTGGCTGGCCCCGCGCCCGTCCGGCCGCCGCTCGGCGACGGCGTGCAAAACCTGGACGCCGCTCCGGTGGGCGGCGGACACGAGCCGCGCGACGTTGGCGAGGGCGCCGGACGACCGCGCCTCCTTGGCGAGTTCGGGCAGCGCGCTCTCGGTGCCGACGACGCCCTGCTGGCACTCGACCGTCAGCAGCGCCGTGGTGGCCGGGTCGAGGATCTCCCTGAGCTGTTCGTACGACGGCATGGTTCCCCCTGTCGCGCTCGTGCCGGACACCCGGACACCCGGCCACCGGCGGCCGGCGGCCGGCGGCCGGCCGGCCGACTCCCCGGAATCCGCGCGAGGCTAACGGCCATTGCGTCACGAAGGAAGAGCCCCCATCCTTTCCTGACGCCCAGTCAGCCGAGCGCGGAAGCCAAGCAGCGCGCGGAACACCACTCGGGAGGACACATGGCCGTCACCCAGCGCCGGGGCCGCAGGATCATGATGACGCCGGAGGAACTCGACGCGTTCCTCGCCACGGAGCGCACCTGCCGGGTGGCGACGGTATCCGCCGACGGCGCCCCGCACGTCAGCACGCTCTGGTTCGCCTGGGACGGCACCTCGCTGTGGCTGTACTCGATCACGCGCAGCAGGCGCTGGGCCGATCTGCGCCGGGACGGGCGGATCGCCGTGGTGGTCGACACGGGCGAGGAGTACGGCGAACTGCGCGGCGTCGAGCTGTCGGGCACCGTGGAGTTCGTCGGGGAGGCCCCGCGCACGGGCGAGCCCTGCCCCGAACTCGACGTTCCGGAGCGATTGTTCGCCCGCAAGCTGTTCGGCCTCGACGAGATGCCGCACGACGGCCGGCACGCGTGGCTGCGGCTCACTCCGGACGCGATCGCCTCGTGGGACTTCCGCAAGCTGGCGGGGCTCTAGCCGCTCTCTTCCAGGGCCGCGCGGGGCACCCCCCGGCCTCCTCTCGAAACCCCCTACCGCAGCCCCGC
>NZ_WMBF01000346.1:0-6696 GCF_019400875.1 Streptomyces anatolicus
GGCCTGGTCCTGATGGGCGGGGTCGGTCATGAGGACGAGCGTGCCACAGTGGCCCCCGTCTCACCGACTCGGACGTCAAGGGCGGCGGCGGTGCCCACCGGGCGGGGATGCGGCTTGACGTTCCCCAGTACGGCCGCCGTCTGCTTGGCCGAGGCGGCGACCTTCTGCGGGCCCTTGCCCTTCTTGGCCTTCTTGGCGAAGACGACGCCGATCAGCGCGAGCGCCCCGGCCACCAGCACATTGGCGGCGAAGGACAGCAGGAAGCAGACCGCGAGGTTCCAGCCGCTCCAGGTACGGATGCCGTATGCGAGCGCGAAGCTCAGCATGGGCAGCGAGAAGATGAGGACCGCTCCGGCCGCGGCGAACGCGCCACCGCCGATCGCACCGCGCTTGACGTCCTGACGCAGCTGGGCCTTGGCCAGTGCGATCTCGTCGTGCACCAGCGCGGACATCTCACCGGTCGCCGAGGCGACCAGCTGGCCGAGGCTGCGCTCGGCGCCGACGGGACCGTCGGGTGAGCTCATCGCGTTCTCCCCTTTTTCTCTTCTGGTTTCTCTTCTGATCTCTTCTGAGGCATGTCTGCTCAGCTGAGGCATGTCTGCTCAGCTGAGGCATGTCTGCTCAGACTTCTGAGATATGTCTGCTCAGATCATGCCGGACCGTTGCCATCCTCGCGTTCCCCGCCCGAAACTTCGGCAAGCCTGCGGTGCTCCGCGGCCTTCTTCTCGTAGATGGCGGCCATGCGGAGGTGGTACTCCGGGTCGTCCATCTCGTAGATGTCGGGTACGCCGCTGAGGTCGTCGTCGCGCTCCTCTTCCTCCCACAGCTTGCGGTACTTGACGTTCCGTACCTTCAACAGGATCCCGGCGAGCACGGCCGCGATGAGCGAGCCGGTCAGGACGGCGGCCTTGATCTCGTCGGTGAGCAGCGGATCCTCGGCGAAGGCCAGTTCGCCGATGAGCAGCGAGACGGTGAAGCCGATGCCGGCGAGCGAGGCGACCGCGAAGACGTCCGGCCAGGCCAGGTCGTCGTTGAGTTCGGCCTTGGTGAAGCGCGCGGCGAGCCAGGTGCCGCCGAAGATGCCGACCGCCTTGCCGACCACGAGACCGAGCACCACACCGAGCGTCTGCGGCTTGGTGAATACGTCGCCGAGCACGCCGCCCGAGACGGACACACCGGCGCTGAAGAGGGCGAACAGCGGTACGGCCAGGCCCGCGGAGAGGGGGCGTACGAGATGTTCGATGTGCTCGCCGGGGGAGTGGCGCTCGCTGTCGTCCTCCTTGTGGCAGCGCAGCATCAGGCCCATGGCGACGCCCGCGATGGTGGCGTGGACGCCGCTGTTGTACATCAGGCCCCAGATGGCAAGGGCCAGCGGCACGTAGATGTACCAGCCGCGTATCCGCTTCCTGAGCAGCAGCCAGAAGACGGCGAGGCCGAGGGCGGCGCCGCCGAGCGCGGCGAAGTTCAGGTCGCTGGTGAAGAAGACCGCGATGATCAGGATCGCGAAGAGGTCGTCGACGACGGCGAGGGTGAGCAGGAAGGCGCGCAGCGCGGACGGCAGTGAGGTGCCGATGACCGCGAGGACCGCGAGCGCGAAGGCGATGTCGGTGGCGGTCGGCACGGCCCAGCCGTCCATCGAGCCGCCGCCGAGGGTGTTGGTCAGGACGTAGACGAGCGCGGGGGCGGCCATGCCGCAGAGCGCCGCGACGACGGGCAGCGCGGCGGCCTTGGGGTCGCGCAGATCGCCCGCGACCAGTTCGCGCTTGAGTTCGATGCCCGCCACGAAGAAGAAGATGGCGAGCAGCCCGTCGGCCGCCCAGTGCTGGAGGGAGAGGTCGAGCCCGAGCGAGGCGGGCCCGAGGTGGAAGCCGCGCAGCGACTCATACGAGCCGCCGGCCGTGTTCGCCCAGATCAGCGCGGTGACGGCGGCGACAAGGAGCAGGACTCCGCCGACCGTCTCGGCGCGCAGCGCTTCGGCGACGAAATTCCGCTCGGGCAGCGAGAGCCTGCCGAGAAACTTGCGGCGGGGCTGGGGGGCGGGCGCGGTCACGGGGTCGACCTCCGGTCGGTAGGCAGGGCTGAGCACATGCCGACCAGACTTCCCGGCGCACCTAGGTACTTCTGTTCGTTTCTCTTCGCTTCTCGTTCGCGTGACTTCTTGTCGCGACGTTGACGCGATTCTTAGCCTACCTAACGTACGCGCGGACGCATCCGGTGATCTTCACAGTAGACGCGCGAAGGGCACCCGGCGCGTCGCCGGGTGCCCTCTGCCTCGTATTCGCCGTACGGCTCTCAGCTGCTTCTCTGGAGCGAGTGGCGTCAGTCCTCGCTCGGCGCCGCCGGGAGGCGTGACTGGATCAGCTCCATCACGGAGGAGTCCGTGAGCGTGGTGACGTCACCCAGCTCGCGGTTCTCCGCGACGTCCCGCAGCAGCCGCCGCATGATCTTGCCGGAACGCGTCTTCGGCAGCTCGGCCACCGGCAGGACCCGCTTCGGCTTCGCGATCGGCCCGAGCGTGGCGCCCACGTGGTTGCGCAGGTCGGCCACCAGGCCCTCGTCCTCGGCGTTCGCCGTGCCCCGCAGGATCACGAAGGCGACGATGGCCTGGCCGGTCGTCTCGTCCGCCGCGCCCACGACCGCCGCCTCGGCGACCGACGGGTGCGAGACGAGCGCGGACTCGACCTCGGTGGTGGAGATGTTGTGCCCGGACACGAGCATCACGTCGTCGACGCGGCCGAGCAGCCAGATGTCGCCGTCCTCGTCCTTCTTGGCGCCGTCACCGGCGAAGTAGCGGTCCTGGAAACGCGACCAGTACGTGTCGATGAAGCGCTGGTCGTCGCCCCAGATGGTGCGCAGCATCGACGGCCACGGCTCGGTCAGGACGAGGTAGCCCCCGCCGCCGTCCGGCACTTCGTTCGCCTCGTCGTCGACCACGGTGGCGGCGATGCCCGGCAGCGCGCGCTGGGCGCTGCCCGGCTTGGTCTCCGTCACGCCCGGCAGCGGCGAGATCATCATGGCGCCGGTCTCGGTCTGCCACCAGGTGTCGACGATGGGGCACTTGTCGGCGCCGATGTTCTTGCGGTACCACATCCACGCCTCGGGGTTGATCGGCTCGCCGACCGAACCGAGGACCCGCAGGCTGCTGAGGTCGAACTTCGCGGGGATGTCGTCGCCCCACTTCATGAACGTACGAATCGCGGTCGGCGCGGTGTAGAGGATCGTCACCCCGTACTTCTGGACGATCTCCCAGAAGCGGCCCTGGTGGGGGGTGTCGGGGGTGCCCTCGTACATCACCTGCGTCGCGCCGTTCGCCAGCGGGCCGTACGTGATGTACGAGTGGCCGGTGACCCAGCCGACGTCGGCCGTGCACCAGTAGACGTCGGTCTCCGGCTTGAGGTCGAAGACGGCGTGGTGGGTGTAGGCCGTCTGGGTGAGGTAGCCGCCGGAGGTGTGCAGGATGCCCTTCGGCTTACCCGTGGTGCCCGAGGTGTAGAGGATGAAGAGCGGGTGCTCGGCGTCGAAGGCCTCGGGGGTGTGCTCGGTGGACTGCTTCCGGGTGATCTCGTGCCACCACACGTCACGGCCCTCGGTCCACGCCACGTCCTGCTTGGTGCGCTGGACGACGAGGACCTTCTGCACGCCCTCGACCCGGCCCACGGCCTCGTCCACGGCGGGCTTGAGCGCGGAGGGCTTGCCCCTGCGGTAGCCGCCGTCGGCGGTGATGACGACCTTGGCGTCGGCGTCCTTGATGCGGGCGGCGATGGCGTCCGCGGAGAACCCGCCGAAGACCACCGAGTGCGCGGCGCCGATGCGGGCGCAGGCGAGCATCGCGATGACCGCCTCGGGGATCATCGGCAGATAGACGGCGACCCGGTCGCCCTTCTCGACGCCCAGCTCGGTCAGCGCGTGCGCCGCGCGGCTGACCTCGTCCTTCAACTCGGCGTAGGTGATGGCCCGGCTGTCGCCCGGCTCACCCTCGAAGTGGATCGCGACGCGCTCGCCGTTCCCCGCCTCGACGTGGCGGTCCACGCAGTTGTACGCGACGTTGAGCTTGCCGTCGGCGAACCACTTGGCGAACGGCGGGTTCGACCAGTCGAGCGTCTCGGTCGGTTCCGTCGCCCAGGTCAGCCGGCGGGCCTGCTCGGCCCAGAAGCCGAGCCGGTCAGCCTTGGCCTGTTCGTATGCCTCCGCGGTGACGTTGGCGGCGGCCGCCAGCTCCGCCGACGGCCCAAAGCGACGCTCCTCCTTCAAGAGGTTGGCCAGGCTTTCGTTGCTCACGACATCTCCCTTGCACTGCTTTGCCGGGGGCGACCGTTGTGTCCGAAGCCACAGCTCATCAGAGACAACTCGCGGTGACAAGGGCCTGCCGGAAATTGGTTTAGACCTTTACCCTCAGGTGTTCGCCCGGCCTGGACCGGCCTGCTCGACCTCGACCAACGCTGTGGGCTCCACCTGGTCGAAGACCTCGTCGGGGAGGTACTCGGCGCCGTCGGTCTCCGTCAGCAGATACGCCTGCGCCTCCGCGACATGGAAGTACATGCCGTGCAGCTCCAGCTCGCCGTCGGCGAGGCGGCGCGCCACCGCCTCGTGCGCCTTCAAGTGCTCCAACTGCTGGACCACATTGGTCAGACAGAGCTGCTCGACGGCGTCGGCGGGCGCCCTGCCGGAGAGCCGCGCCCACGCCTTGTCCTGCGCGCCCATCCGCTCCAGGCTCGGCAGGCCGTGCCGCAGCCAACGGCGCAGCGGCGTCTGGGCGCCCCCGGGCGGGGTGTTGAGCAGCGCCTGCATCGCGCCGCACCCGGAGTGCCCGCACACGGTGATGGACCGCACCTTGAGCACGTCGACCGCGTACTCGATCGCGGCTCCCACCGAGTCGTCCCCGCTCTCGGCGCCGGGCAGCGGCACCAGATTGCCCACGTTGCGTACGACGAAGAGGTCGCCGGGGCCGCTTGAGGTGATCATCGAGGTGACGACCCGGGAGTCCGCGCAGGTGAGGAAGAGCTGCGCGGGCTGCTGCCCCTCGCGCGCGAGCCTGGCCAGCTCGCCCCGCACATGAGGCGCGGTGTCCCGCTGGAACGCGCTGATGCCGCTGGCCAGTTGATGCGCGCTGGGCCGGCTCCGGCCCGCGTCCTGCTCCTCCTGCGGGCGGTCGCAGTGGTGATTGCGCCAGGGCGTCCACGGTCGGCAGCAGGAGTGCGAGGCGCTCGCGGGCTCGGCGATGCGGGTCCCGTCGCGCCCGGTGATCTCCACGCGGGCGCCGTGCGCGGCGTGCTCCTCCTGCCAGCACTGGAGCGATTCGTACGCCGCGTGGTCCATGAAGGAGCCGTCCAGCTCCACGACGACGTCCTCGCCGTGGGGCACGAGATGCAGCGTCCTGCTGAGCCTCGGCACCGCGAGGAACGTCAACTGCCCGCGTGCGCGTACGTGGTGGACGCCGCCGCGCACCTCGTGCGTGATCCGGGTGCGGGCGAGGCGGTGCAGTGCGACGGCCACGGCGACGGCGACACCGAGGGCGACGCCCTGGAGGACGTTGAGGAAGACCACGCCGACCGTCGTCACGGCGTAGACGAGGATTTCGCGGTGGCGGGTGATCGTCCGGATGTGGTTCAGGCTGACCATCTGGATGCCGACGGCCATGACGAGCGCGGCGAGGGCGGCGAGGGGGATCAGCTCCAGGGCGGGGACCAGGAGCAGCGCGGCCAGCACTACCCAAACGCCGTGCAGCATCGTGGAGTTCCTGCTGACGGCACCCGCGCGCACATTGGCCACGGTGCGCACCGCGACCCCGGCGACGGGCAGGCCGCCGAGCGCGCCGGAGACGATGTTGGCACTGCCCTGGCCGAGCAGTTCGCGGTTGAGGTCGGAGCGGCGCACGTCCGCGTGCAGATCGCGCTGCTTGGAGACGAGCTTGTCGACGGCCACGGCGCCGAGCAGCGACTGGACGCTGCACACCAGCGTGATCGTGAGCACGGCGGCGACGAGCCCGAGCGCGGGGCCTTCGGGGAGCCCCACCAGCGCGTGACTGCGCCAGGAAGGAAGCTCGACCCGGTCGAGGCGCAGTCCGGCGGCGGAGGCCACGCCCGTGGCGAGGGCCACCGAGACCAGGGCCGCGGGCACGGCACGCGCCACGCGCCCGGCGCGGCCGGGAATCCGTGGCCAGAGCAGCAGCACGGCGAGGGTGAGCAGGCTGATCGACAGGGCGGCCGGATGCAGGTCGGCCAATTGCGCGGGCAGCGCCCGGAGGTTGTCGACCACGGCGCTCTGCGGGGTGCCGCCGAGCACGATGTGCAGTTGCGCGACGGCGATGGTGACGCCGATGCCGGCCAGCATGCCGTGCACCACGGCGGGGCTTACGGCGAGCGCGGTGCGGGCCACGCGCAGGCAGCCGAGGCCGAGTTGCGCCAGGCCCGCCAGGACCGTGATGGCGCAGGTGGTCCGCCAGCCGTACCGCTGGATGAGATCGGCGGTGACCACGGTGAGCCCGGCGGCGGGGCCGCTGACCTGGAGCGGTGAGCCGCCGAGCCGGCCGGCGACGATGCCGCCGACGGCGGCGGCGACGAGGCCGGCCTGGAGGGGCGCTCCGGTGGCGAGGGCGATGCCGAGGGACAGCGGCAGGGCGATCAGGAAGACGGCGATCGACGCGGAGAGGTCGGCCCCCGCGATACGGAACCTCTTCTTGGGCGGTGGGGCTTGCGG
>NZ_WMBF01000347.1:0-6679 GCF_019400875.1 Streptomyces anatolicus
CCTCCGGCTGGTCGCGCTCCCCGAGGACGAGGACGCACGGCATGTCGAGTTCGCCGAGGCGGTCGTAGGCGGGCGGGTCGGGCACATGGTGGGGGTGGACGGCGAACCAGGCCGGGATCACCGACCTGACGTGCGCCGCCACCTCGGCGTCGTCCCCGGTGCCCGCGGCGGCCGACGTACGCATCACCAGCGCCACGATGCCGTCCATGTCGCCCGCCTCCGCGAGCCGCCCGACCTCGGCGACGAACTCCCGCGACACAAGGTCCTCGGCGCCGGTCACTCCCGGGACCACCAGCGCGAGGCCTGCCACCCGCGCGGGGTCGCGCAGCGCGAGGCTGATGGCCGTCGCGCCGCCCATGCTCGATCCCGCGAGGACCGCCCGGGCGACGCCGAAGTGGTCCAGGACCGCGATCAGGTCCTCGACCAGCGAGTACGCGGCGGTGGGCGCCGGCGACCTGCCGTACCCGCGCGCGTCGTAGTGGATCACCCGGTGCCGCTCGGTGAGGCGCGGCAGGACGGGCTGCCAGACCCGGGAGTCGCCGACCCCCGGGTGCAGCAGGACCAGTGGCAGGCCGTCCCCGCCGTCCGGCTCTCCCGAGTCGTGCGCCCAGACCTCGCCGTCCTTGACCGACACCATGGCATCCATGCCCCGAGTCTCCGGCGCCCCGGACACCGCCGCCAGGGGTGCCGTCCGACGAGGGCCCGAATAGGTACACCTGACGACCGGAACCCGTCGGGTCCAACGGATTCGGGTGCACCGAAGCCGGCCCAACGAAGCGGTGGCGCCACCCCGGAGACCACGTGTCTCCGGAGTGACGCCACCGTGGGCGCGAACCGCTGCTTCGAGGGGCTCCGCTACTTCAAAAGGGTCTCCGCCTCGCGGTCCGCCTTGCGGCGGATCGCGTACCAGCCGACGACCAGCGCCGCGGCCACGATCGGGATGAGGAACAGCGTCCTGCGGCCGACCTCCGGGTCCTTCCACATCAGGCAGAGCACGGCCAGCAGGAAGACGATCGTGACGATCTCCGTGACCGGGTTGCCGGGCAGCCGGAACTTCGGGCGTTCGAAGGCGCCCTCCTTGGAGCGGCGGACGAACGCCAGGTGGCAGATCATGATGATCACCCACGTGCTGATGATGCCCAGGGACGCCACGTTGAGGACGATCTCGAAGGCCTGGTGCGGCACGATGCTGTTCAGGCCGACGCCGAGGACGCCGACGCCCGCGGTGAGCATGATGCCGCCGTAGGGCACCTGGCTCTTGTTCATCTTCGCGGTGAACTTGGGCGCCGAGCCCGCCATCGCCATGGAGCGCAGGATGCGGCCCGTGGAGTACAGGCCCGAGTTCAGCGACGACATGGCCGCGGTCAGGACGACCAGGTTCATCACGTCACCGGCCGCCGGGACGCCGATCTTGGAGAGGACCGTCACGAACGGGCTCTGGTCGGCCGAGTACACCGATCCGGGGAGCAGCAGCGCGAGCAGGACGACGGAGCCGACGTAGAAGAGACCCACACGCCACATGATCGAGTTCACCGCGCGCGGGACGATCTTGTGGGGCTCGGCGGTCTCGCCCGCCGCGACACCGACCAGCTCCAGCGAGGCGTACGCGAAGACGACGCCCTGCATGACGATCACGACCGGCATCATGCCGTTCGGCAGGAAGCCGCCGTTGTCGGTGATCACGTTCAGACCGGGTGACTCGCCGCCGACCTTGTGCTGGGTGACCAGCAGGAAGATGCCGATGAGCATGAACGCGACGAGCGCCGCGACCTTGATGATCGCGAACCAGAACTCCATCTCGCCGAAGATCTTCACCGAGATGAGGTTGATGACAAGCACCACGGCGAGGGCTATCAGCGCGAGCACCCACTGCGGGATGTCGGTGAAGAAGCTCCAGTAGTGCGTGTAGAGCGCGATCGCGGTGATGTCGGCGATGCCGGTGGTCGACCAGTTGAGGAAGTACATCCAACCGGCGACGTACGCGCCCTTCTCGCCGAGGAACTCACGCGCGTAGCTGACGAACGAACCGGACGACGGACGGTAGAGCACCATCTCGCCGAGGGCGCGCACGACGAAGAACGCGAAGACACCGCACACGAGGTACGCGAGGGCGAGCGCGGGGCCCGCCGAGTGGAGGCGGCCGCCCGCCCCGAGAAAGAGCCCTGTGCCGATCGCGCCACCAATGGCGATCATGTTGACGTGACGGGCCTTGAGGTCCTTGCTGTAACCGGCGTCGCCCGCGTCCGCGGGGGCCTGCGGCGCATCTGTGCGGGATGCGTCCAGGGCGGCCGAATCTACGGCTTCCTTGCTCACGTGGGGGATCTACTCTCTGGTGCCCGGAAGAGCTCCGGGGTCCGGATGGTGCTCCGGCCCACGACACCCCTGACGCGCGCGGACCGACGGGACACCTTCCCTTATGGATCGCCGACCACGCGGTGGCACACGTCACATAGCGGGACTTCTCACATGCTGGTCAGGGGGTGTACAGAGCATCGATGACCTGCTCGTACTTCTCGCGGACGACGCGGCGGCGCAGCTTCAGGGACGGGGTCAGCTCGCCGGTCCCGGGGCCCCACTCCTCGGCAAGGAGGCGGTAGCGCTTGATCTGCTCGGTGCGGTTCAGGCGCGCGTTGGCCGCCTCGACGGCGCGGTCGATCTCCTCCCGTACGGCCGGGTGCGAGATCAGGCCACCGACGGACAGATCGCCCTCGATCCCCTGCGCGGCGGCCCAGACGGGCGCAAGCTCCGCGTCGAGGACGAGCAGCGCCACCAGGTAGGAGCGGCCGTCGCCGTGCACGAGGGCCTGGCCGATCAGCGGGTGCTCCTTGAGCGCGTTCTCCACGAGGGCAGGTGAGACGTTCTTGCCGGTCGAGGTGACGATGATCTCCTTCTTGCGGTCGGTGAGCCAGAGGTAACCGTCCTCGTCGATCCGCCCGATGTCCCCGGTGGCGAACCAGCCGTCCGCGTCGCACGCGCTGTCGACGCCGCCGTCGGGCCGCAGATAGCCGTCGAAGACCGTCGCGCCGCGGACCAGGATCTCGCCATCGTCGGCGGTGCGGATCTCCAGACCTTCGAGGGGGCGGCCCACCGAGCCGAGGCGGAACGCGTCCGGGGTGTTGGTCGTGACCACGCCGGAGGTCTCGGTGAGGCCCCACGCGTCCATGATCACCAGACCGAAGCCGGCCCAGAAGCGGGAGACGTCCAGGGGCATGGGCGCCGACGCGCTCGCGGTCCACACGAGCCGGTCGAACCCGGCGAGGGCGAGCAGCGGGTCGAGCACCTGCTCCTTCGCCCGCTCGTACGCGGCGCGCAGCTCGGCGGGCGGCTCCTCGCCGCGCTCGCGGCACGCCACGTGCGCGCGGGCCGTCTCGTTCGCCGCCTCGATGGCGCGCCGCCGCTCCTCGGGCAGCCCGGCGAGCGCGGCCTTCACGGACGCGGCGAGCTTCTCCCACACGCGCGGGACGCCGAAGAACTGGAAGGGGTGCAGCTCGCGTGCGGTGGCGGCCACCTGGGCGGGGTCCGCGCACAGGTGGACGTGGGCGGCGCGCAGCACGGGCAGGTAGATGCCGAGCAGCCGCTCCGCGATGTGCGCGAAGGGCAGGTAGCAGATGTGCCCGACGTGCTCGGGGAACTCGATGACGCCGTCAAGCGCGACGCCGCCCAGGAGGATGTTGCGGTGCGTGAGGCGCACGCCCTTGGGGTCGCCGGTGGTGCCCGAGGTGTAGACGACGGTGAGCGGGTCGGTCGGGCGGGTCTCGCGCCAGGCCTTCTCGAAGGTGTCGGGGTTGAAGAGGCGGCCGCCGGAGGCGTGCAGCGAGCCGTAGGTGCGGTGCTCCCCCGCCTCGGCGGGCTCCACCACGACAAGGCGCTCCAGCGGGGCCGTGGCGTCGGCCAGCAGGGGCTCCCAGCGCGGCAGTTCACCGGCGCCCTCGACGATCGCGAAGCGGGCGCGGCTGTGCCGGACGATGTGCGCGACCTGCTCGGGCGCCGAGGTGCCGTACACCGTGACGGGGACGGCGCCGAGGTGGGTCAGGGCGAGGTCGCTCAGCCAGTGCTCGGGGCGGTTGCCCATCATCATCAGGACGTGCTCGCCGCGCTCGACGCCGAGCGCGGCGTAACCGGCGGCGAGGACGGCGACCTTGCGCCGCGCCTCGCGCCAGGTGAGCGTGGTCCAGCCCTCCCCCGTGCGCCAGGAGAGCGCGGGCAGATCCCCGTGGTCCTCGGCGTTGCGGAGCAGCAGGGCGGGGAGCGTGAGGTCGGCGGGGTCGTCGGGGAGTCGCGGGAGCGTGGTCATGACCGCCTCCTGATGCCGTCGGCTGGCCGGAGGGTTTCACAACACTGGTGTGCCAGCAATACTGTTGGACCGGATTGACGCACAGGCGGCGCGATGTCCGAAGTGCCGGCCGGGGAGGGAGGGCGCCGCATGACGACCGACACCGAGAGCGTGCCGACGTACGCCGACGAGCCGACGCTCACGGTCGACGAGCTGGCCGCGCGCGCGGGCGTGACGGTCCGCACGATCCGCTTCTACAGCACCAAGGGCCTGCTCCCGCCACCGGCGATCGGTCCGCGCCGCGTCGGCCACTACGGCCAGGACCATCTGTCCCGCCTCGCGCTGATCGAGGAGTTGCAGCACCAGGGCATGACGCTCGCCGCGATCGAGCGGTATCTGGAGCAGCTGCCCGCGGACCTGAGCGCGCACGATCTGGCCATCCACCGTGCCCTGGTGGCCTCCTGGGCCCCGGACTCCGCCGAGGACATGGCCCTGGCCGAGCTGGAGCGCAGGGCGGGGCGCGCACTGGGCGAGGAGGATCTGGACCGGCTCGCGGCGATGAGCGTCGTCGCCCGGACGCAGACCCCGGGGACGTACCGCGTGGACCTGGGGCTGCTGCGGCTCGGGGTGCGGCTGCTCGACGTACCCATCGCGCACGAGACGATCCTGGCGGCGCGCACGGTCCTGATGGAGCACACCCGCTCGGCCGCGCACGAGCTGTCCCGGCTCTTCCGCGACGAGGTGTGGGGCGCCTGCCGCGAGCACGAGTCCGACCCGGAGCACGTGGCGGCGATGCGGTCGCTCTCGGCCCATATGCAGCCGATGGTGGTGCAGGCGCTGGTGACCGCCTTCCAGCGCTCCCTCAAGGGGGAGCTGCGGGAGTGGCTCAAGGAGAGCTGAGCCACCCCCGCCCGGTCCCGCTCAGGCGTCGCTGAACCTCTCGCCCCTCTCCGCCTTCTCGACCAGCAGCGCGGGCGGCGTGAACCGCTCTCCGTAGCGCTCGGCCAGCTCACGCGCGCGTGCCACGAAGCCGGGCAGGCCGCCCTCGTAACCGTTGATGTACTGGAGCACGCCGCCCGTCCAGCCGGGGAAGCCGATCCCGAGGATCGAGCCGATGTTCGCGTCGGCCACCGACGTCAGGACGCCCTCCTCCAGGAGGCGCACGGTGTCGAGCGCCTCGGAGAAGAGCATGCGCTCCTGCATGTCCTCGAACGGGATCTCGTACCCGGGCTTGGTGAAGTGCTCGCGCAGCCCCGGCCAGAGCCTGCCGCGCTTGCCGTCCACGTACTCGTAGAAGCCCGCTCCCCCGCTCCTGCCGGGCCGCCCGAACTCGTCGACCATGCGGTCGATGACGGTGTCCGAGGGGTGCCCCGCCCAGGTGCCGCCCGCCTCCTCGACGGCCTTCTTCGTCTCGTTCCGGATCTCGCGGGGCAGGGTGAGCGTCAACTCGTCCATCAGGGACAGGACCTTCGCCGGGTAGCCCGCCTGCGCCGCCGCCTGTTCGACGGAGGCCGGCTCGATGCCCTCGGCGACCATCGCGACGCCTTCGTTGATGAAGTGCCCGATGACGCGCGAGGTGAAGAAGCCGCGCGAGTCGTTGACGACGATGGGCGTCTTGTTGATCTGGCGTACGAGGTCGAAGGCGCGGGCCAGCGCCTCGTCGCCGGTCCGCTCGCCCTTGATGATCTCGACGAGCGCCATCTTGTCGACGGGCGAGAAGAAGTGCAGCCCGATGAAGTCGGCCTGGCGTTCGACGCCCTCGGCGAGCAGGGTGATCGGCAGGGTGGAGGTGTTGGAGCAGAGCAGCGCGTCCGGCTCGACGACGTCCTGGATCTCCTGGAACACCTTGTGCTTGAGCGAGGTGTCCTCGAACACGGCCTCGATCACGGCGTCGCAGCCCGCCAGCGCCTGCGGGTCGGCGGTGGGCGTGATGCGGGCGAGCAGCGCGTTCGCCTTCTCCTGGGTCGTACGTCCCCGCTGGATCGCCTTGGCGCAGAGCTTCTCGGAGTAGGCCTTGCCCCTCTGCGCGGCCTCCGCCGAGACGTCCTTGAGGACGACCTCGATGCCCGCGCGGGCGCAGGAGTACGCGATGCCCGCGCCCATCATCCCGGCGCCGAGCACGGCGACCTTGCGTACGGTCCGCTGCTCGATGCCCTTGGGGCGGTTCGCGCCGGAGTTGACGGCCTGGAGGTCGAAGAAGAAGGCCTGGATCATGTTCTTGGCGACCTGGCCGGTGACCAGCTCGGTGAAGTACCTGGCCTCGATGGTCAGCGCGGTCTCGAAGTCGACCTGGGAGCCCTCGACGGCCGCCGCGAGAATGTTGCGGGGGGCCGGGTAGGGGGCGCCCGCCGTCTGCTTCTTGAGGTTGGCGGGGAAGGCGGGCAGGTTCGCCGCGAACTTCGGGTG
>NZ_WMBF01000348.1:0-6664 GCF_019400875.1 Streptomyces anatolicus
CCCGAGTCCCCACCCGTTGCGTCACTCCACAACTGTCACATGACCCAGCGCACGCGCCCCTCGGCTCGTCACACCTTGGGCGTGCGGGATAGATCACGCGAGAAATTCTCTGGCGGGTACAACCATTTACCCTTCAAGGCGGTCCTACGGACTCGCTGGTTCACCAGAAATTCGCTAAGGGGTGGGGCACTTGAGCCCGCGCAAACCGCGTGAAAAGGCGCGTACCACGCATGCGTACAGGCCGCTGAGCCTCAAGCGCAGGGCGTGGCTGACGATCGGTGCCGTCGTGCTGGGAGGTGCGGGGGCGGTGACGTACGCGACGGCCGGCCCGAACTCCGGGGACGGCCCCGCCGATCCGCGCGCCGAGCGCCCGGCACGCGTGCACGACCTCGCACTCAAGGGCGACGGCGCCGCGAAGGGGGAGCTGCCGCGCACGTCGACCGAGCAGTTCTCCCTGCTCGGCGTCTCGTGGAGCGGCGCCACCGCGGAGCTGAAGGGCACCGCGCGGGTCCGCACACGCGCACTCGGCTCCGGAAAGTGGAGCGGCTGGCGCACCCTGGGCCTGGAGCCGCACCCCTCGGAAGCGGGCGCACGGGCCGCGTCCCAGCCGCTCTGGGTCGGCCCCTCGGACGGGGTCGAGGTCCGCGTCACCGCGGCCGACGGGAACACAAGTGACGTACTGCCCAAGGGACTTGAGGTCAACCTCGTGGACCCGGGCGTCACGCCCAAGGAGTCCATGGCCCCCGCCGCCTTCGCCCCCACCGCCTTCACCACCGACGGCGATACCCCCGCCAAGCCGACCGCCCCGCCGTCCACCGTCACCCAACCGCCCCTCATCAAGCGCGCGGCCTGGGGCGCCGACGAGTCGCTGGTCAAGGACGCGCCGAAGTACGTCGACAAGGTCAAGGCGGTCTTCGTCCACCACACGGCCGGCACGAACGACTACAGCTGCGCCCAGTCCCCCGCCCTGGTCCGCGGCCTGCTGACGTACCAGGTGCGGACCGAGGGCCGCGAGGACATCGGCTACAACTTCCTCGTGGACAAGTGCGGCCGCGTCTTCGAGGGCCGCGGCGGCGGTGGCCGCGGTGTCGACGCGTCCGTACGCGGCGCGCACACCCGCGGCTTCGACGGCGAGTCGGCGGGCATCGCCGTCCTCGGCGACTTCGAGGGCGATCCGGCGACGGGCAGGCCCGCCGGCAGGCCGAGCCGCGCCGCCCTGGAGTCGGTAGCGCGCGTGGCGGCCTGGAAGCTCGGCCAGTACGGCACGAGCCCGGCCGGCAAGGCCACGCTGACCGCGTCCGACGACACCGGCGTGTGGAAGAAGGGCGAACAGGCCTCGCTGTACGCGGTCTCGGGGCAGCGCGACGCCGAAACGGCCCCGGGCCCCGGCAAGAACCTCTACGCCGAGCTGGGCGAGATACGCCGCTTCGCGGGCAGCCCGGGCGCCAACTCCGCCGCCCCGACCGGTGACTTCGACGGCGACGGCAGCACCGACCTGGTCGCGGGCACCCCGAAGGCGTCGGGCGGCCGGGGACGCCTGACCGTCATACCCGGCGGTGACGGCGGCCCGGTGGGCGGCGCGAAGATCTCCCTGACGCAGACGAGCACCGGCGTCCCCGGCGTCTCCGAGCCCGGCGACGAGTGGGCGGCCGCCACCGCGTGGGGCGACCTGAACGGCGACGGGTACGCGGACCTCGTCATCGGCGCGCCGGGCGAGGACGACGGCTCGGGCAACACCGACCGCGGCGCCGTCACCATGCTGTACGGCCCGTCCTTCACCTCCGGCACGGACATGCAGCTCTCGGACGACTTCCACTACTCCAAGGCCCGGTTCGGCTCGGCGGTCGCCTCCGGCGACTTCAACGCCGACGGCAAGGCGGACGTCTTCGCGGCGGCCACGGGCACGGGCGGCTCCTGGGCCGCGCGGCTCGACGCGGACCGGGGGTCGGCCGGCAGCCTCACGCCGGGCGACACCGCCATAGCGGACGCGGACGCCGCGTCCGGCGACTTCAACCGCGACGGCTACGCGGACGTCGCGCTCACCTACCGCGACCAGGCGGGCAAGGCCAAGGTCGCCTGGTTCAGGGGCGGCCGCTCCGGCCTGAGCCGGGTCGGCGTGCTCTCCGTGCCCGGCGGCCGCTCGGTCGCGGTGGGCGATGTGAACGGCAACGGCTACGACGACCTGGTCATCGGCCAGCCGTACACCGCCGAGTCCGGCGCGCACACGGGCGGCCAGGTGACGGTGGTCCCCGGCACGTCGACGGGGTTCACCACGACCGGCATGAAGACCGTCCACCAGGCGACGGACGGCGTCATCGGCGCGGCCGAGTCCGGTGACGCGATGGGCTGGTCGGTCGCGGCGGGCGACTACAACGCGGACGGCTACGCGGACGTCCTGACCGGCGCCCCCGGCGAGGACATCACCCGCTCCGGCACCAGCCGCAAGGACGCGGGCACGTCCCTGCTCCTGAAGGGCTCCGCGTCCGGCCTCACCGGCACGGGCGCGATGGCCTTCTCGCAGGACGAGCCGGACGTGCCGGGCTCCACGGAGTCCGGCGACCGCCTCGGCTCCTCGGTGACCCTGGCCGACCTGTCCGGTTCCGGCCGCGCGGACCTGGCCATCGGCGTGGAGGGCGAGGACGCGGGCGACGGCACGATCCTCCAGCTGGACAGCGACGGCTCGGGCGTGCCCGGCGCGAGCGGCGTCTACTACGGGCGTACGACGCTGGGCACCCCGGCGGCCGCCCGCCTCGGCCAGACACTGACGCCGTAACCCCCACGAGGCGCCGCCCCCGGAAGCCCCGGGGAGCGGCGCCTCACGTGTCGCTTGGCACCCGGCAGCCTGCGGGCTGGGTCCTGCCCTCGGTCCGGCCCACGCCGACGGACTCCAGCCGGCGCTGGTACGGCACCGCGGGCCCGCGAGCCGGTGCCGCCCCCGCGTGACCGCCCGCCTGTCAGCGCCGTCCTCTTGTCAGTGCCGTCCTCGCGCCCGCCGTGACACCACCGCTCGCAGGACCCTGCGTCCCTCGCGGGACACGTCCAGGGCCTCGCGCAGGCCGTCGGCGCCGGTGTCCTTGGCGCAGAGCAGCTCCAGGATGCGGATCTGGCGCCGCAGTTCGGCCGCGACCAGGGGGGACATGCCGTCCGTGCGGCCCTCGCGGCGCGCGGTCACCGGGCGGGCCGAGCCCCAGGGGGCGGCGTCCAGGAGGCGATGGACCTGGAGGGCGGCGACGGAACAGCCGTCGGCCCACTCCCCCACCGCGGGCCCCGAGTGCGCATCGGGCACGGCATCGAGCATGCGGCGGGCCAGTGCGGTCGCCTCGCCGGACGCTCCGGGGGCGGTCGGCGCGGGCGTGAGCGCCGAGCGGGCCTCGGCAAGCGGCCCGCCCCAGTCACCGCCGTCCGCGAGCCGCGCCCACAGGGGCCGCAGCAGGTCGTCGTCGCCGCCGAGCACCGGCACGCAGCGGTCGAGGCAGGCCAACCCGCTGGCCGCGAGGCCCCGCTCATCGGCCTGTGCGATCAGCTCCACCAGGCTCATGCTGTACGTCTCCCGTCACGGACCCTGCGCTTCACCCTTACTGCGTGCGCTGCCCCGGGAACGTCACTGCCGCCGTCGCCGCCATCACCGCGCCGTCACTGCGGCACGACGCCGAGCCGGTCCAGGAAGCGGAAGAAAAGCTCCTCCGCGGAGGGCTCCGCCTCCGCCTTCAGGACGTCGAGGAGCGGGGCCGCGCGGACCGTCCTGCCCGACTCGGCGGCCCAGACGACCGCGCGTCCGGCGGCGTCGCGCGGCTCCAGGAAGTAGTCCTCCACGGTCAGGTCGCCGTCGCCGAGGTAGCCGGCCATCGCGCGCCGCGCCAGACACGTCGTCCACGCCCCGCTCTCGGGCGCCGCCGCCTCGACGACCACGCAGTCGCTGTCCATCACGTAGCCGAAGAGGGCGGGCGCGCCCGTCTCCAGGGCCAGCGTGTTCATGTTCCCCACGTCCCGCACGCCCTCGCCGCCCGGCACCTCCCACACCTGCCAGCCGTCGGCCCGCCGGTCGAGAAGGGCGAGGTCGTCCCGTACGCCGGTGAGCGCCGGGAACTCCGCGAGCGGCCGCTCGCTTCTGCCGACGACGTAATAGCCCCAGTAGCCCATGGCGCGTCCCCCCGCTGCACTCCGTACCGTGTTCAGGCCTTCTGCCCGCTCCCGGGGCGGGAAAATCACGGGGCGGCGACGGGCCCCGGCACCGGCTGCGGCACGGGCGGGCCCGACCTGGCCTTGCGGTCCTGCATGCGCGTGAGCCGGAGCACGAAGACGACGGCGAGCGCGGCGGCCGCGATGTGCAGGGCGTCCGAGAACATCATGTTGCCGACCGCCGACCTGATCTCATCGGCCTCCTCGGCGCGCGCGTACGACTTGGCCGCCCACCGGTCGGCGAAGAGGCTCGCCACCCACAGCGTCCACCAGGCGTTGACGAGGGGGTGCGGGCCGCGCTCCACCGACGGGTCGAGCGGCACCGTGGGGTCCGAGCCCGCCGGACGGGCGGCGCTCGCGTCCCAGATGTCGACGGCGATCCGCCGCGGGAACCAGAAGTTCACCACCGGCACGAACCAGCCCCACACCGTCCAGCCCCGCTTCTTGCGGTGGATGTAGGGCTCGAACACCTCGGCGTTCACCCGCACCCGGTGGAACCACACGAGGAAGACGACGCAGGTCGCGACCAGCGCCACCAGCTGCGGACCCCCGCTGTACGCGTACAGCGTGTCGGCGCGCTCAGCCCGCCGCTCGATGTCCGCCCCGAACTCCCCCGCGATCAGGTCGTTCATCACGTCGAGCATCACCGTGCCCGCCCACAGCGAGTACAGGTCGGCGGCGACGACGAGGCCGAGCAGCGCGACGACCGCCCAGCCGAGCCGCACCGGCGAGCGGAGCCAGGCGGGGGCGCCGCCGGTCTTGATCCGGCCGTCCGCCGGGGGCGGCGGCGCGGCCGCGGCGGCCTGGACGCAGGCGGCGCAGAGCCCCTGAGGCGTCGACGCCGTATTCATCTGACAGGACGTGCACAGCATCGCTGAGGGACCCCCCACGGGTTCAAGGACATCGCGGATTCACGGAATCACGGGTTCACGGGCATACGGAGAGCCGCCCGCATCCCTCCCCAGGGTGCGCGGCGGCTAATGGACCGTACCAGCGAGTTTCACGAAGTCGTTCCACGTGAGCGCGGGCTTTCGCGGGTCCCACAGCTTCTGGACGGTGGCCGCCAGCGGCATGCGGATGCCCTGGGCGACCTGCTCCTGCGTCTGCGATCCGGCGAGGTCGCACCAGACCGCGAACGAGCCGCCGAGTATCTGGCCGTCGTACTCCTCGCTCACCGGCCGCGTGCCGCGGAGCACCAGCGGGGTCCAGCTCTCGTAGATCCGCTGCCCGGTCGGATAGCGGAAGTCGTTGGGCTGGCCGAGGACGTAATACAGATACTCGTCGTTGTAGTTGATGAGGTCGCGCCCGTCCCTCAGATACTCCACAGGTTCGCGGGCGCCGATCTCCTTGCCCGTCCAGTACGCGACTTCGATGTCGTCGGCCGCCTGGATCCGCCCGCCGGGGAAGAACCCGTCGTTCCACGCCTGCGGCTGCTTCCCGTGCGGGCGCACGGTCTCGGCCCGGTCGTTGAGCCAGCCGGTCGCCAGGTCCCGCACCCGGCCTTGGGGCCCGTACCGCTCGCGGGCGGCGGCGGCCAGCTGGGGGTAGGAGGCCTCGGGGTCCTTGACCATGAGGGCGCGGTACTCGTCGGCGCCGAGGTGCCAGTGGCGGCCGGGGAAGAGCTCCGCGTACTCCTTCAGGAGGTCGTCGACGATCTCCGCGGCTTCCGGACTCGCGATGTCGACGGCGCCGGGGGTGGCGACGCCCCGGGCGTCCCGGAGCTGGAGCGAGGGGTGCTGCCGGATGAGCGCGCCGAGGTGGCCCGGCGAGTCGATCTCCGGCACGACGGTGATGTGACGGCTCGCGGCCAGCTTCAGGATGCGGCGGACCTGGTCCTTGGTGAGGTGGTCGGAGGAGACGATCTCGGGGTGCGAGTCGGAGGCGATACGGAAGGCCTGGTCGTCGGAGAAGTGCAGGCCGAGCTGGTTGAACTTCAGGTCGCCGAGCTCGCGTATCCGGTCCTCTATCCACGCGGCGTCGAAGTGCTTGCGGGCGATGTCGAGCATGAAGCCGCGCCGAGGCTTGGCGGGCCGGTCCCGCACGGTGCCCTCGGGGGCCGTCCGGTCTCCCTTCACCTCCTGCTTGAGGGTGCGGGTGCCGTAGAAGACGCCGGCCTCGGCGGGGGCGCTTATGCGGACGCGGCGGTCCTTGACGGTGAGGGTGTACGACTCGGGCCCCTGGCCCTCGCCGTCGGTGAGCGCCAGCTCCACGTCCCCCTGGCGGGGCCGGTCCTCACCGGCGTACTTCAGCCGCAGCTCGCCCGCGAGGAGGCGGCCCTCGTCGGCGAGGCCCTTGTCGCGGACGACCACGCGGGCCTTGCCCTCGGCGGGGCGCCAGCCGGGGCCGCGGGCGGCGGTGTGCTCGCGCACGGCGGGGATGGTGGCCGGGGCCTTGGAGAGGGCGTAGCTCTCGCGGGGCCTCGCCGGGGGCGACTGGGCGTCCGAGGGGGCGGATGTGGTGGCGCCCGACGAGTCCGGAGCGGAGG
>NZ_WMBF01000349.1:0-6644 GCF_019400875.1 Streptomyces anatolicus
CCTCCCCCGCCCATGCCGCCGTCGGCGCCGACCCCCTCCACTCCGGCACCGTCCACGCCGGCACCCTCCACGCCGGATTCGCAGGCCGCGCCCCCCGCCTCGTACATCGGCCCCTACCGGGTGATCCGGGAACTCGGCGCGGGCGGCATGGGCCGTGTCCATCTCGCCGCGTCGCGCAGCGGCCGTGCGGTGGCGGTCAAGGTCGTACGCTCCGAACTCGCCGCCGACCCCGACTTCCGCCGCCGCTTCAAGGCGGAGGTCGACGCCGCACGCGCGGTCTCCGGCGCTTTCACCGCGCCGGTCGTGGACGCCGACCCCGGGGCCCCGCAGCCGTGGCTGGCCACCGCCTACATCCCCGGCCCCTCCCTCACCGAGGCCCTGGAGGCCCACGGGCCGATGCCCGAGCCGACCTTGCGCGTGCTCGGCGGCGGCCTTGCCGAGGCGCTGGCCGCGATCCACCGCGCCGGGCTCATCCACCGCGACCTCAAGCCGTCGAACATCCTGCTCACCCTCGACGGTCCCCGGGTCATCGACTTCGGCATCAGCCGGGCCGTCGACGGGACCGTCCTCACCGCCGAGGGCCAGGTCGCGGGATCGCCCGGCTTCATGTCGCCCGAGCAGTCGCGGGGCGTCGAACTCACGCCCGCCTCCGACGTGTTCGCCTTCGGCGCCGTACTCGCCTTCGCCGCCACCGGCGTCCCGCCCTTCGGCACCGGCGCGGCCCACGCCCTGCTCTACCGGGCCGCCTACGAAGAGCCGCAGCTGCACGGCGTCCCGCACGGCCTGCTCGGCATCGTCACCGCGTGCCTCGACAAGGACCCCGCCCGCCGCCCCACCGTCGGCCAACTCCAGTCCTGGCTGCGCCCGGAGACCACCGCGCGCTGGCTCGGCGCGGTCGAGCTCCAGGTCACTGAGGACCAGCGCACCCTCCAGGACGCCCTGCGCGCCCCGCTGCTCAGCCGCCGCCGACTGCTGACCGGCGGCGCCGCGCTCGCCGTGACGGCGGCGGCCGGGGGCACCGTCTGGTACCTGCGCTCGCGTGACGGGAACGGCAAGGGCGGCGACGGCTCGGTCGCCACCCCCGAACTCGACTGGACCAAGGAGCTGCCGCAGCCCGCCATGTCCCTGAGCGCGGTGACCCGCTCCACCCTGCTCTGCACCCAGAAGGCCTCCGGCGCCTGCTTCGACCGGGAGACCGGCAAGCTCCTGTGGGAGGACGACAGCGGCCAGAACACCGACGCCCTCGCCGACGACAAGCGCGTATACACGGTACGTACGGACGGCAAGGTGCACGCCTTCGACGGCCGCTCCGGCAAGGAGGTGTGGGACGCGTCCCCGGCCGGGGAGGGCGCGCCCAAGCTGGACCTCTCGGACGGCGACCTGGTCATGACGGCGAGCGGCGGGCGGTTCCAGGCCCTGGAGGCGTCGAGCGGCGAGGTGCGGTGGACCTCGCGGGACGTGAAGGACGGGAGCATGGTCCTCGGCGTGACGCCGGCGGGCGCGCTGCTCGCCTGGGGCAGCGCGTCGAGGACGAATCCGGCCGCGATGCTCTCGGGCTACTCCGCCCTGGACCGGAAGACGGGCGACCGTATCTGGGCGAAGGACCTGGTCACCCTGTACGCCCCGGGCGGGAACAGGGGCGAGCCCAAGTCCAAGGCCAAGCCCACGGGCAAGGCCAGGAGCAAGGTGCTCTACGGCATCGACGCCGACATGAAGCTGCTGGCCATCGACCCCGAGAACGGCAAGACGCTGTGGAGCGAACCCACCGAACTCCCCTCGACGAACAGTGAGATCCTCGGCTTCACCGGGGCCCTGAGCCTCCTCGGCGACACCCTGTTCTCCTACCCGAGCACCAACTTCGGCGGCTCGACCCGCGGCCTGCTCACCGCCTTCGACCCGGAGTCGGGCAAGACCCGGTGGACGGTCCAGACGGCCGCGCGCGGCGAACGCGGCTACGCACGGGTGGAGGGGACCGTCTGCTACCTGGACAGGAAGGTCCTGCACGGGATCGACGCCAGGACCGGCGCGAAACGCTGGAAGGCGGGCAAGGGCCTGGCCGACCTGACCCTCCTGGGCGCCCTGCCCGGACTCTTCCTCGCGGCGGGCAAGAAGGGCCTGTACGCCTTCCACCCCGAGACCGGCGAACAGGTCTGGCACTACCGCGCCACGGGCGGCTCCGGCTCCTGGTCGGCACTCCCGCTCGACACCCACCTGTACGCCACCTGGTCGGGCAAGCTCTTCCGCTTCTCGGTGCCGAAGGCGTAGCGGGGCTCCTCCCCCGCCCCCGGCGGCGGGCGGTCGGCAATTCGGTGGTGGGCGTACCGGAGGGGGCCTATCGTGTCGATCATGTACTCGACCCTGCACAACTGGCAGTCCCTGCGCATCCGTTCGGTGTCCCGGACTCGGTGCTGACCCGAGCGTTCCGTCGGCACCTGGTCATCCGCGCACGTGCACCGTTCGCCTCAGGATGACGAGGACTCCTTACATGCGCATCACCGCACACCCCACCTTCGTATTCGTTCCCGGCGGGTCCAGCAATGCCCGCGCCTGGGGGCCGTTGCAGAACGAGCTGGCCCTGCTCGGTCACCGTTCGTACGCCGTCGACCTGCCCGGCCACGGCGACCACGCCGACCACCCGGCCGCCTACTACCGCCAGCCGCAGGACCTCGGGGCACTGGCCACCGCGCCCTCCCCGATGCGCGGCATCACGTTGCGGGACAACGTGGCTCATGTGGTCGACGTCCTGCACCGGCTCGCCCCGTCCGGGCCCCTGGTCCTGGCGGGCAACAGCTTCGGCGGCCTGACCGTCACCGCCGTCGCCAACGCCGTGCCCGAACTCCTGGACCGCGTCGTCTACCTCTCCGCGGTCTGCCTCAGCGACCCGGCGATGGTCACCGGGAAGTGGGACGTCCTCGACGACAACCTGCTGGACGCCGCGGCAGCACGCATCACCGTGCCGCGCTCGGGGGATCCGGGAGTGGTACGGCTCAACTGGCGTGCCGCGCACACCGACTCCGTGCTGTTCACGCAGCTCAAGACCGCCGTCATGGCCGACTCCACCGACCACCAGTTCCGGATGCTGCTCGACTCCATGGACCCGGACGAGAACTACGCGGTACTGGAGGAGGGCGCGGTGGCCCTGGCCGAGCGGTGGGGCAAGGTGCCGCACACCTATGTACGCCTCACCGAAGACCTGAGCATCCCCCCGGCCGTCCAGGACTACATGATCCGCAAGGCCGACGAACTGACCCCGGAAAACCCATTCGACGTCCGTGCGCTGGCCACGTCACACGTCGGATACTTCAGCCGCCCGCACCTCTTTGCAGCACTGTTGGCCGAGCTGGTCCAAGCGGAGTCGATGTAAGCGGACAGCGCGGCCCTTCACTCCACGAACAACCCCCGCGCCGCCGCCCCCGCGTCGAACTCCTCCAGGCGGGCCTGCGCGTCCGGGAGGCCGTCGCACATGGTTTCCAGGAGGACGCGGCCCAGCAGCATCGGGGCGCACGCCGTGTCGAAGGCGAGGCCCGTGCCGACCGCTGCCGGGAGCAGGAGGTGGGAGTAGGCGGCCACCGGGGCGAACGGGGAGTCCGCCACCGTGACCACCGTCAGGCCCGCCTCCCTCGCGTGGGCCAGCGCGTCCACGACCTCACGGGGGTGGCGCGGGAGCGCGAAGCACAGGAGCGCCGTGGCGCCCGCGCGGACCGCCGCGTCGATGCGGTCGGTCAGCATCGTGCCGCCCTCGTGGAGGAGGCGCACGTCGGGGTGGACCTTCGCGGCGAAGTACGAGAAGCCGTAGGCCTGGGAGGCGGCGGCCCGCAGGCCGAGGACGGGGAGGGGGCGGGACGCGGCGAGGAGGCGGCCCGCCCGCTCCACCGGCGCCGGGTCCGCGAGGGCGTCCGCGAGGTGCCGGAGGTTCGCGATCTCCGCCTCGACCGCCTGCTGGTATTCGTTGAGGGAGTCCTCGGCCGCCGTCTCGGGGGGCGCCACGTCCCGCAGGTGTCTGCGCAGCGCCGGATAGCCGTCGAAGCCGAGTGCCACCGCGAAACGGGTGACCGAGGGCTGGCTCACCCCGGCCAGCTCCGCCAGCTCGACGCTGGAGAGGAAGGGGACGTCCGCCGCCCGCCGCACCATGCAGTGCGCGATGCGCCGCTGCGTGGGCGTGAGCCGGTGGCCCTCGAAGAGCGCTTGCAGTCGCGCGGCAGGGCTGTCCGTCATGCCGTCCCCCTCAGGGTCTCTGTGCCCACGGTCGTACTCAGGGTCGTGCTCAGGCGGGTCGACGGGTCGAGCACCCCGGCCGCCGCCGTCACATCATCCGTCAGCGTCCGGTCCGCCGACTCCACTCGTATCCCCTCCTCAATCGGACGCCTGGTATTGACAACCTATTCAGACAGCAAGAACTCTGCATGACCATATACAGCCGGGCAAGGGACCCCTAGGGAGAGTGGGCCGGCATGGCAGCTGAGGACCTGGTGGAGCGGCGCTCCATCGACGTCGTCCCGGACGACGAACGGCACGGCACGGCGTTCAGCCAGTTCACGCTCTGGCTCGGCGCCAACCTCCAGATCACCGCGGTCGTCACGGGCGCCCTCGCCGTCGTCTTCGGCGGCGACGTGGTGTGGTCGCTCGTCGGCCTCGTCGTCGGCAATCTGCTCGGCGGCGCGGTGATGGCGCTGCACTCGGCGCAGGGGCCGAGGCTCGGACTGCCGCAGATGATCCAGTCCCGGGCCCAGTTCGGGGTGAAGGGCGCGGTCGTGCCGCTCCTGCTCGTCATCCTCATGTACGTCGGCTTCTTCGCGAGCGGCAGCGTCCTCGCCGGACAGGCAACGGCCCGGCTGACGCACACGGACGACACCACCGGCATCATCGTCTTCGCCGTCGTCACGGCGGTGATGGCGGCGGTCGGCTACCGCGTCATCCACGCGCTCGGCCGGGTGGCGAGCGTGATCTGCGCGCTCGCCTTCGTCTATCTCGGCATACGGCTCGTGGAGCGCGTGGACGTGGGCGCCCTGCTCTCCGACGCCCACTTCGACCTGCCGGTGTTCCTGCTCGCCGTCTCCCTCTCGGCGTCCTGGCAGCTCGCCTTCGGCCCGTACGTCGCGGACTACTCGCGCTATCTGCCGCGTACGACATCGGGGCGAGCCACCTTCTGGTGGACCCTGTCAGGGTCGGCGCTCGGCTCGCAGTGGTCGATGACGTTCGGGGTGCTGGTCGCGGCGAGCGCGGGCGACGCCTTCCTGGCCAACCAGGTCGGTTACGTCGTCGGCCTCGGCGGCACCGGCCTGGTCGCCTCCTTCCTCTACTTCGTGATCGCGCTCGGCAAGCTGACCATCAACGTCCTCAACACCTACGGCGGCTTCATGTCGATGGTGACCAGCATCAGCGGCTTCCGGGGGCAGCGGGTGCTCGGGCCGCGCGGGCGGGCCGCGTACATCGCCGTGATCATGCTGGCGGGCACGGCGGTCGCGCTGCTCGGCAAGGACAGCTTCCTGACGTCCTTCAAGGACTTCCTGCTGTTCCTGCTGACCTTCTTCACGCCCTGGTCGGCGATCAACCTCGTCGACTACTACCTGATCTCCCGCGAGCGGTACGACATCCCCGCCCTCTTCGACCCCCACGGCCGCTACGGCGCCTGGCGCTGGGACGCCCTCGTGGTCTACGGCGTGGGCCTGCTCGCCCAGCTGCCCTTCCTCGTCACGCACTTCTACACGGGCCCGCTCGTCGCCCCGCTGGGCGGCGCCGACCTCTCGTGGATCGTGGGACTCGTGGTGCCCGCGGTGCTGTACTGGGCCCTGGCCAGGCGCGATGCCGTGGCACCTGGGGCTGGGCCCCGGACGGAAAGGGGGGTTACCCCCAGCGCGAAGGAGGCCCCGGCGCCGTAACGTAGCCGGGTATGGATGCCCGTGACGCCGAACTCAAGACCGACCTCAAGAAGGAACTCGACGCCACTCTGCACGCCCGCAGAGAGCTGGGCGAGGAGTACGACGCCGCCCTGGTCGACTCGTTCCTCGGGAAGATCGAGCAGCGCGTGGACGGCACGATCGACCGCCGCATGCGCCGCCACCTCGCCGAGCAGCAGATGGTCGTCGCCCGCGGCGCCCGCTCCCCCGGCAGCCCCCTCGACTCGTGGAGCGAGCGGTTCGGCTTCGGCGTGCTCTCACTGATCCTCGCCGTCCCGCTCTCCGCGATCGGCGCGGTCAACGGCGGCCTGACCGGCCTCCTGGTGACCTGGGCCGGCATCTTCGGCGTCAACGCGGTCCACGCCAACAGAGACCGCAAGCCCCGCCCCACCACAGAGTGGGACGACTGAGCCCCCCGTAAGGGAAAAGCACGGGAAGCCGAGCGCCCCGTAAGGGGCGCGGGGAACGGCGCGAGCAACCACAACGCACCCGCGGGAAGAGAACCGCCAACCCAGCGGAGCGCAATCGCGGGGACCGCCGCACCCCCGGCAACCCAGGGGGCGGGACGACGGCGATCCCCGCGAGGGACACGGGCCAGGTCAGGACCGGACCGCGCCCCGGCGTCCACGGAGGTCCGGGAGCCGCTCCGGAGTTCCTGACGCCGACAGCCACCAATGTGCCGGAGCAGTGTTAAGCGGGTGCTGCGCGCACATGTCGCGCTCGTACCACTTCCGCGAAGTCCCGCCC
>NZ_WMBF01000034.1:0-25194 GCF_019400875.1 Streptomyces anatolicus
CACGTACACCACCGCCCCCTCCACCCACAGCACCGGCTCGTACCCCACCGCCAGGGCCCTGCGCAGGGACGGGACCCGGGCCGGGGCGTACGGCTTGCCACGGGAGTCGTCCACCACCAGCGCAGGGGGGTGGGCCCGCCACTCCTCGCGGAAGGCGGGCCAGGCGCCCTGGACGGCGTACTTCTCCCCGACCTGGGGGCCATTGCGCCCGCCGCTGTAGTTGGTGAGCAGGCCGGCCGTGAGGAAGCGGCTCGCGGGGGCGCGGTCGGCCAGCCAGTAGCCCTCCGGGTGTATGCCCCACAGCAGCACCCGGTCCTGCGGGCCGGTGTGTGCCCTGACGGTCTCGGCGAGGCGCGTGGCGTGGGCCAGTTCGGGGCGCGGCGCGAGCAGGCCCCAGGCCAGGAACAGGGCGCAGGCGCACCCCGATGTCACGAGCGCGCGTACGGTCCGCTCGCGCGGCAGGATCTGTAGTGCCGCCGTCCCCAACAGGGCGAGCGGCGGCATGAGTTGCAGGTAGTAGTGGCCGAAGAAGTGGAAGCCGAGGAGGACCGCGGCCACCGACGAGGCGAGCCACAGCCACAGCTCGGCCGCTCCGGTGCGGGCGATGCGCAGGACGCGTACGACCGGCGGGAGGAGGCCCGCGCAGGCCGCCGCGAGGATCGCGGCGTTCGCCAACCCCCGGCCCAGGACGTGGAGTTCGGAGCCGGTGAAGGAGGCGTACGCACCCGAGCCTGTCACCGTCCAGAACAGGAAACCCGAGGGCGTCGTCAGGGCGGCCGCGGTCAGGACGGGGGCGCACAGGCCGACGCCGAGGCGCAGGACGTCCCGCCGGGGAGGGCCCTCCTGCCGGGAAGGGCCGCCCCGCCGGGGAGGCCCGCCGCGCCACAGCAGCCAGAGCACCGGCAGCAGTACCGCTCCCCCGGTCTGCTTGGCCAGGAAGGCGCAGGCCACCGCGGCCCCCGCCGCGCCCCATCGACGGCGGTCCGCGCACCACATCGCGGCGGCCGTGCACGGCAGTGTGAAGACCTCGAAGCTCGCCGCCTGCGCGTCCTCCGGGTTGAGGCCGATCGAGACCAGCAGGTACAGGACGCCCGCGGTGCGGCCCGCGCCGTTGCCCCAGCGGCGCCGGGCCAGCGAGGCGAGGAGTACCGCCGTCAGGAGCTGCGCGGCGACCGCGAGGACCTTCAGCGGCAGCAGCGAGGAGTCGCCGAAGAGCGCGAAGGCGCCCGCGTAGAGCCAGGGGACGAGCGGCGGCTTGCGGTCGACCACCGTCTCGTACAGCTCGCCGCCGTCGGCCAACATCCGCGCCTGGACGGCGAGATAGCCCTCGTCCGGGTTCCACAGCGGCCACCGGAAGGACGGCAGGCGGGTCAGGCACGCCAGGGCGGCGAGCAGCGGGAGCAGGCGTCTCCAGTAGGCGGCCGAGGGCTCGGGGACGTACTCCTGGCGCGGCCCCGGCACCCGGGGGCCGCGTACGGAGCGTAGTGAGGTGGCGGGCGCGGCGAGCATACGGTGCACGCTATCCGGCCCCGCAGTTCCGAATGGATCGGGACATACGGGGCCGGGGAGGAATGCCTGCCGAACGGCGGGTGACTACCGTGCGTCGTCGGCGGAGAGCTGCTTGCCGCGGCGGCCCAACTGGCTGTGCGAGCGCCCGTACGCGAAGTAGACGACGAAGCCGAGCGCCATCCAGATGCCGAACCGCAGCCAGGTCTCGGCGGGCAGGTTCAGCATCAGCCACACCGAGGCCGCCACCGAGAGGATCGGCACCAGCGGCACCAGCGGGGTGCGGAAGGCGCGGTGCAGGTCGGGGCGGGTGCGGCGCAGGATGAGGACGCTCAGGGCGACGACGACGAAGGCGAAGAGCGTGCCGATGTTCACCAGTTCGGCGAGTTCGTTGAGGCTGGTGAAGCCCGCGAGGATGGCGATGAGCACGCCGAGCAGGATCGTCGGCCGGTGCGGCGTCTTGTACTTCGGGTGGACGCGGGAGAAGAAGCGGGGCAGCAGCCCGTCCCTGCTCATCGCGAAGAAGACGCGGGTCTGGCCGAGCAGCAGGATCATGCAGACGGTGGTGAGGCCGACGGCGGCGCCGAAGCTGATGATGCCCGCGTACAGGGGATGCCCGGTGGCCTTGAAGGCGTCGGCCAGCGGTGCGTCCACGGAGAGTTCGCTGTAGTGCTGCATACCGGTGACGACGATCGACACGGCGACGTACAGGACCGTGCAGATGAGCAGGGAGCCGAGGATGCCGCGCGGCATGTCGCGCTGCGGCAGCTTGGTCTCCTCGGCGGCGGTGGCCACGATGTCGAAGCCGATGAAGGCGAAGAAGACGACCGAGGCGGCGGTGAAGATGCCCATCACACCGAAGTTGGTGGGCGCGTATCCGAACATCAGCTGGATCAGCGGCGACTGGATGCTGTCGCCCGGCGGCACGTCCTGCGCCTTGGGGATGAACGGCTTGTAGTTGTCGGCCTTGATGAAGAAGGCGCCCGCGATGATGACGATCAGGACGACGGCCACCTTGATGGCCACGACGACCGTGGTCACGCGCGCGGAGAGCTTCATGCCGAGGACGAGGATGACCGTGAGGACGAGCACCAGGGCGAAGGCGAGGATGTCGAAGCCGAAGCCCTCGGCGGCGTCGGGCCCGGTGAGCACCTCCGGCAGATGCCAGCCCGCGTTGTCCATCAGCGACCGCACATAGCCGGACCAGCCGACGGCGACCACGGCGGTGCCGAGCGCGAATTCGAGCACCAGGTCCCAGCCGATGATCCAGGCGGGCAGCTCGCCCAGTGAGGCGTAGGAGAAGGTGTACGCGGATCCGGCGACCGGCACGGTCGAGGCGAACTCCGCGTAGCAGAGGGCGGCGAGCGCGCAGACGACGCCCGCGACGACGAAGGCGAGCGCGGTGGCGGGCCCCGCGGTCTCCTTGGCCACCTTCCCCGTCAGGACGAAGATGCCGGTGCCGATGATGACACCGACGCCGAAGACCGTGAGGTCGAGGGCGGAGAGCGACTTCTTGAGCGCGTGCTCCGGCTCCTCGGTGTCCTGGATGGACTGCTCGACGCTTTTTGTTCGGAACAGGGTGCTTGTCACGGGTGAACCTCCACGCTTGCCTCCACGCTTGTCGTCCCCGACATGATCGAGAGGCCGCGCATCCCGCACCGCCCGGCACGGCCCTATTCACGCGAATGGGCCGGTCCCACCACCCGTACAGGGTGCCGGAACCGGCCCATCGGCCGTGTCGGTTGACGTCAGTCGCGGGCGGGCTCCACGGACTCCACGGCCGCGGCCGTGTCGCGCTCGAACCTGCCGTCCAGCTTGGCGACCAGACCCGTGACCTGGCGAGCGATGTCGGGCGCGGTCAGTCCGATCTCGGCCATGATCTCCTTGCGGGACGCGTGGTCAAGGAAGCGCGGCGGGATGCCGAAGTCACGCAGCGGCACATCCACGCCCGCGTCGCGCAGGGCCTGGGCGATCGCCGAACCGACGCCGCCCGCGCGGGAGTTGTCCTCCACGGTGACGACGACGCGGTGCTTCTCGGCGAGCGGCGCCATCGCCTCGTCGACCGGCTTGACCCAGCGGGGGTCGACGACGGTCGTGGTGATGCCCTGGTTGTTCAGCAGGCCCGCGATCTCCAGGCACATGGGCGCGAGCGCGCCGACGGAGACCAGCAGCACGTCGGGCCGGTCGCTGCCCGCCTCGCGCAGCACGTCCATGGCGCCGACCGTGCCGACGGCCTTGACGGCCGGGCCGACCGCGCCCTTGGAGTAGCGCACGACGGTCGGCGCGTCGTCGACCTCGACGGCCTCGCGCAGCTGGAGGCGGACCTGGTCGGCGTCGCGCGGGGCGGCGATCCGCAGGGTCGGCACGCACTGCAGGATCGACATGTCCCACATGCCGTTGTGCGAGGCGCCGTCCGTGCCGGTGACGCCCGCGCGGTCCAGTACGAAGGTGACACCGCACTTGTGCAGGGCCACGTCCATCAGGAGCTGGTCGAAGGCGCGGTTGAGGAAGGTCGCGTACACGGCGAAGACGGGGTGCAGGCCGCCGGTGGCGAGGCCGGCCGCGGAGACGGCCGCGTGCTGCTCGGCGATTCCGACGTCGTAGACCCGGTCGGGGAAGGCCTTGGCGAACTTGGCGAGGCCGACGGGCTGGAGCATGGCGGCCGTGATGGCGACGATGTCCTCGCGCTCGCGGCCGAGCTTGACCATCTCCTCGCCGAACACGGACGTCCAGTCCATGCCGCCCGCCGCGATGGGCAGACCGGTGTCGGGGTGGATGGGGCCGATGCCGTGGAAGTGGTCGGCCTCGTCCTCCTCGGCGGGCTTGTAGCCGCGGCCCTTCTCGGTGATGCAGTGCACGATGACCGGGCCGCCGAAGCGCTTGGCGCGCTGGAGCGCGGACTCCAGGGCCTCGATGTCGTGGCCGTCGATCGGGCCGACGTACTTCAGGCCGAGGTCCTCGAACATGCCCTGCGGGGCGATGAAGTCCTTCAGGCCCTTCTTGGCGCCGTGCAGCGTCTCGTAGAGCGGCCTGCCGACGACCGGCGTGCGCTCCAGGATGTCCTTGCCGCGGGCCAGGAAACGCTCGTAGCCGTCGGTCGTGCGCAGGGTCGCCAGGTGGTTGGCGAGCCCGCCGATCGTGGGGGCGTACGAACGCTCGTTGTCATTGACGACGATCACCAGCGGGCGGTCCTTGGCGGCCGCGATGTTGTTCAGCGCCTCCCAGGCCATGCCGCCGGTGAGCGCGCCGTCACCGATGACGGCGACGACGTGATCGTCCTTGGCGCGCACCTCATTGGCCTTGGCGAGGCCGTCGGCCCAGCCGAGGACCGTGGAGGCGTGGCTGTTCTCGATCACGTCGTGGTCGGACTCGGCGCGCGAGGGGTAGCCGGACAGGCCGCCCTTGCCGCGCAGGTTGCCGAAGTCCTGGCGGCCGGTGAGCAGCTTGTGCACATAGCTCTGGTGGCCGGTGTCGAAGAGGACCTTGTCCTTGGGCGACTCGAAGACCCGGTGCAGGGCGATGGTCAGCTCGACCACGCCGAGGTTGGGGCCGAGGTGGCCGCCGGTCTTGGAGACTGCCTCGACGAGGAATCCGCGGATCTCTCCGGCCAGCTGGTTCAGCTCCTCGGGACTGAGCCGGTCAAGATCGCGCGGTCCCGTGATGCGGTTCAGCAGCGGCACCCGTGCCTCCTTGCAGTAGAGCTGAGATGTGCTGTTCGAGCGTTGCCGGGTCTGCCGAGTCTAATGTTCCGCCACCACGCCCCGCGCCCGGGGAGCCGCTCCCGGCGCAAACGAAGACCCCCCGCGCCCCTAAGAGGGACGCGGGGGAAACCCCGGAGGGGGCGCAGGGAAGCCCCGTAAGGGGCGCGGGGAACTGCGCGCCCAGCCACGACGAACCCGCAGCGAAAGACGGCCCGACCAGCGGAGCGCCTACGCGCGCCCCGCCGACTTCTGCGTACGCCGCGAAACAGAGTCAATGACCACGGCAGCAAGAAGAACCGCCCCCGTGATCATGTACTGAATCTCACTGGCCATACCGAGCAGATTCAGCCCCTGCTGAATGGACTGGATCACCAGCATGCCAAGGAGCGCGGACCACACCTTGCCGCGCCCGCCGAAGAGGCTCGTCCCGCCGATGACGGCCGCCGCGATCACCATCATCAGCGTGTTGCCGCCGCCCAGGCTCTTCGTGGCGCCACCGGACAGGCTCGCGATGAACAGGCCGCCGAAGGCCGCCAGCATCCCGGAGACCGCGAAGACGATGATCCGGACCCGGTCGACGTTGATACCGGCCCGGCGCGCCGCCTCGGCGTTGCCGCCGACCGCGAAGACCTGGCGGCCGAAGGTGGTGCGCCGCGCCACGAAGTCCGCGATCACCAGCACGGCGAGGAAGAGCACCAGGGCCAGCGGCAGACCGCGCGCTCCGGCCGGCTCGTTCAGGACGTACGCGGCGCCGCCCGCGAGGACGGCGACGACGACCGTGCGCAGCACGATCTCGCTGACCGGGCGCGAGGGCAGCCCGGCGGCCTTGCGGCGCTTGCTGTCGAGCAGCAGGGAGGCGGCGTACGCGAGGATCGCGACGGCGGCCAGACCGTAGGCCGCGCCCTTCTCGGCGAAGAAGTGCCCGGTCAGGTCCTCGACGACGCTGCCTTCGGGCGTGTTGATGCTGCCCTCGCCGCCCATCAGCCAGATCTGCAGACCGCTCCAGCCGAGGAAGCCCGCAAGGGTGACCACGAAGGCGGGCACGCCGATCTTGGCGAAAAAGAACCCATGGACGGCGCCGATGACCAGACCGGCCAGGACGGCGATGACGACGGCGAGCCAGTCGTTCAGGTCGTGCGTGACGCTCAGCACGGCCCAGACCGCCGCGCCCATACCGGCGACCGAGCCGACCGAGAGGTCGATCTCGCCGAGCAGCAGGACGAAGACGATGCCGACGGCCATGATGCCGAGGCCGGAGGTGAAGACCGCGATGTTCGCGAGGCTGCTCGCGTCCAGGAAGTGGTCGTTCTTCAGCTGGAAGACGATCGCGATGACGATCAGGCCGATGACGACGGGCAGCGAGCCCAGCTCACCGCCGCGCATCTTGCGCTTGAACTCGGTCCAGTAGCCGGCCAGGCCCTCCTCGCGCACGAGCAGGCGCGGGTCGACCGCGGGGACCGGGGCCGCCGGGGGCGGGGTGTCGCCCGGGGCGCCGGAGTTCTTGCTTGTCGGGGTCTTGGCGAGGTCGCTCACTTCGCGTCCTCCTTCGGTGCCGTGGCCGTACGCGCCTTGCGGCGGGTCACGGCGTTGTCCGTGGCGCCGGTGATCGCGGCGATGACCTCTTCGTTGGTGGTGTCGGCGACGGAGAACGTGCCGTTGTTGCGGCCGAGCCGCAGCACCGCGACCTTGTCCGCGACGGCGCGCACATCGGCCATGTTGTGGCTGATGAGGATCACGCCGTGGCCGCGCTCGCGCAGCCGCTCCACCAGGTCGAGGACCTGCGCGGTCTGCTCGACGCCGAGGGCCGCGGTGGGCTCGTCGAGGATGACGACCTTGGGGTCGCCGACCAGCGCGCGGGCGATGGCGACGACCTGGCGCTGACCGCCGGAGAGCGCCGCGACGGGGATGCGGACGCTGGGGATGCGGATGGAGAGGGTGTCGAGCAGCTCCCTGGCCCGCTTCTCCATCTTGATCTCGTCCAGGACGGAGGCGCTCTTCAGCTCGCTGCCGAGGAAGAGGTTGGCGACGACGTCGAGGTTGTCGCAGAGGGCGAGGTCCTGGTAGACGGTGGCCACGCCGAGGTTCTGGGCGTCGTGCGGCCGGCCGATGCGGACCGGGCGGCCCTCCCACTCGATGGTGCCGTCGTCGATCGGGTGAACGCCCGAGATCGTCTTGACGAGGGTGGACTTGCCGGCGCCGTTGTCGCCGACCAGGGCGACCACCTCACCGGTGTGGATTTCGAGGTCTACGTCCGTGAGCGCCTGGACGGCGCCGAACCGCTTGGAGACCCCGCGCAACGCCAGCACGGGCGTAGCGGACACGTGAATCATCTCCTTCGCCGCCCGGGGGCGGGGAATGGTGGTGCAGCAAGAGCAGTGCCTCAATGGGGCACGGTTCCCGGGGAGCGCTCTCTGGAGCGCCCCCCGGTGTTCACTTCGTACGAACGGCTTTCCCGCGAGCGGGAGTTACTTGATGCCGACCTCGTCGCACGCCTTCTTGTACTGGGCGGTGCAGATCTCGCTGACCTTGTAGACCTTGTCCTTGACGATCGTGTCGGCGACCTCGTTCTTGGTGATCGCCTGCGCGTCGTACAGCTTGGCCGGGATGCCCTTGAAGTCGCCGCTGAGCGAGTCGACCTTGCGGTCGGTGAGGGCGTCGACGGCCTTCCCCTTGAGCAGGGCCACGGCGATCTCGGCGGTGGTCTCGGCCTCCGGCTTGATCTCCTTGTAGATCGTGTAGTCCTGGTCGCCGCTCAACAGGCGCTGCACACCCGCGAGTTCGGCGTCCTGGCCACCGACGGGGACCTTGATGCCGCGCTGCTTCAGCGCGGTGATCACGCCGCCCGCCATGCCGTCGTTGGCGGCGTAGACGCCCTGGATGCCGTCCTTGCCCAGCTTGTCGATCGCGGAGGACATCTTCTTGTTCGCCTCGTCGGGCGACCAGTCCGGGATGTCCTGCTCGTACGCGATCTTCTTGACCTTCTTGTCGAGCACCGAGTGGGCGCCCTTCTTGAAGAAGGGGGCGTTCGGGTCGGTCGGCGAGCCGTTGATCATGACGACGTTGGCGTCCTTGGCCTTGGCGCCGAGCGCCTTGACCATGGCCCCGCCCTGGAGGCGGCCGATCTTCTCGTTGTCGTACGAGACGTAGGCGGCGAGGGGGCCCTCGGCGAGCCGGTCGTACGCGACGACCTTGACGCCCTGCTTGTCGGCCCGCTCGACCCAGGACTTCGTCGACTTGTAGTCGACGGCGTCCAGAATGATCACCTTGACGCCCTGGGTGATGAGGGCGTCGAACTGCTTCTTCTGGTTCTCGATGTCCTGAGCGGCGTTGTTGTACTTGATCTCGCAGTCCGAGCAGAGTTCCTTGATCTTCGCCTCCATGATGGGGCGGTCGAAGGTCTCGTACCGGGTGGTCTTGTTCTCGGGGAGCAGCAGACCGATGGTCTTGCTGTCGCCGCCGCTGCTCTTGTCTTCGCCGTCTCCGGCCTTGCCGCACGCGGTCATGGCCAGTGCCATCGAAACCGCGGCCGTGCCTATGACGACGCGACGCGTCATTGCGTTCATGGTGGGGTGCCTCCCTGACGAGGCCGCGTCGTTGCGGCCGAGGTGGCTCGAAGTCAACTCGGCCGCCACACCAGCGTCAAGGAGTAAATCCTTAACGAGATGACAACGGTGCCATGCGTTATCTAAGTGAAGGCAGGAGCCTCGACGGGGAGTGATCCGTCCAAAAGGGTTGAATCACCCATCTCGCTGAGGGCGAGCGCCAGCGCGCCGAGCACCTCGGCGCGGCCGCCGAGCGCCCCGGGAAGGACGGTCAGCTGACGCGCCGCGCTCGGGATCGCGTACCGCCCGACGGACTCCCTGATCGGGCCGAGCACCAGCTCACCGGCTTCCGCGAGGTCCCCGCCGAGGACGACCCTGGACGGGTTGAGGAGGTTGCAGAGGTTGGCCACGCCGCTGCCGATGTGCCGTCCGACGTCGGCGATCACGCGCCGGCACCCCGGGTCGCCGTCCCGGGCGAGCCCCACCACGCGCTCCATGGTCAGATCCGTGCCGTGGCTGGACTGGAGCAGCGGCAGGACATAACGGGCGGCGGTGAAGGTCTCCAGGCAGCCTCGGTTGCCGCACCGGCAGACCGGCCCTGACTCGTCCAGGGTGATGTGCCCGATCTCCCCCGCCGTACCGCCGGGCCCCCGGTAGATCCGCCCGCTGATCACCAGCCCCGCGCCGACACCGCTGGCGACCTTGATGTACGCCAGGTCCTTGACGCCGCGGCCGCTCCCCCAGACCAGCTCGCCGAGCGCGCCGAGGTTGGCGTCGTTGTCCACGTGCACCGGCACGCCGAGGCGGGCGCCCAGCTCCTCGGCGGGCTTGGTGCCGGTCCAGCCCGGCAGGATCGAGGTCGAGCCGAGCGTCCCGGACTCCACGTCGATGGGCCCGGGCACGCCGAGCCCCACGCCCGCGATCTTGGTGGGGTCCACTCCGGTGGCCGCGATCAACCTGCTGACCAGCTGCTCGGCCCGGTCGAAGCCCTGCGCGGCGGAGGCATCGACGTCCAGCGGCTCGGCCTCCTCGGCGAGCACCTGGTGGGCGAGGTTGCCGACGGCGACGCGCAGGTGGGTGTGGCCGAAGTCGACGCCGATGACGATGCCGGCGTCACCGCTGAGCGAGACGCTGCGGGCCCGCCTGCCGCCCGCCGAGGTGGGCGTGACCTCGACCGTCCCGCCGTCCTTCAGCTCCCGCACGATATTGGAGACCGTCGCCGCCGACAGGCCCGTCGTCCGCGCGATCTCCGCCTGCGTGAGCGATCCGGCGAGGCGTACGGCTCGTACGACCCGCTCCAGATTGGCCCGGTGCAGAGAGGACTGCGACCCCGGAGTCTCCATTGACTCTTCCACCTTTGCCGTATGACGTACGGCACCAGGGCCGCCCGTACAAGTTGTGAACTCCAAGCTCCGATGAAGGGGTTGGCGCAGTCAAGTCCTTGACGGAAAAACAGTCGATCGAACGCGGAAAGGGCCGAGGCCCGGCGGGAGCCGTTCCGCTCCCCGCCGGGCCCCGGCCCGCCATGGCGCCGGGCGCTACTTCACCGAGCCCGCCGTGAGCCCCGACACCACATGCCGCTCGATGAAGGCGAACAACACGATGACCGGCACGATCGCCACCACGGACGCGGCGAAGAGGTAGTTCCACTGGACCGTGTAGTTGCCGATGAAATTGCTGATGCCCACCGTCAGCGGCTGCTTGTCCGGCTCCGTGGTGAGGGTCAGGCCCATCACGAACTCGTTCCAGGAGGTGATGAAGGTGAAGATCACGGCCGTCACCACGCCGGGGAGCGCGAGCGGCAGTGTCACCTTGATCATCGCGCCGAAGCGGCTCGTGCCGTCCACCATGGCGGCCTCCTCCAGCTCGGGCGGGATCGAGCTGATGTAGGCCGTCAGGATCCACACCGCGAAGGCGAGGTTGAACGCCGCGTTGGTGAGGATCAGCGTCCAGACGGAGTTCAACATGTCCAGCTGGTGGAATTCGCGGTACAGGCCCACCAGCAGGGCCGTGGGCTGGAACATCTGGGTGACCAGGACCAGGAGCAGGAAGAGCTTGCGGCCGCGGTAGCGCACGCGGGCCGTGTAGTAGGCGGCCGGCAGCGAGACGAGGAGGACCAAGAGCGTCGCGCCGCCCGCCACGACCAGGGTGACCTGGAGGTTCTGGCCCAGCTCGGACTCCTTCCATACGTCGATGAAGTTCGCCCACTCCAGGTTCTGGGGCAGATAGGTGCGGTCCCGCAGCTCCTCCTTGGGGCGCAGCGCGGTGACGATCATCTCCAGGTACGGCGCGAGGAAGACCGCCGCGAGGAGCCAGGCGCAGGCCGTGATGACCAGGGTGCGGGGCCGGAAGGGGCGCTTGGGTGTGCGGCCCTTGGGTGTGCGGCCCTTCTTCGGCGCGGGGCGGGTCGCCGTCGTGGTCGCCATCAGTCCTCCTCGTTCCACCGGCTGACCTTCAGGAAGATCAGCACGAGCACCACGACCATCAGGAAGTTGACGACCGACATCGCCGCGGACTCGCCGATGTCGGTCTCCTTCAGCTTGTACATGAACACCATCGACGTGGAGGTGTCGTAGCCGGGGCCGCCCTGGGTCATGGCCCAGATGATCGGGAAGGAGTTGAAGACATTGATCAGGTTGATCACCACGCCGACCAGGAAGGCGGGCCGCAGCATCGGCAGCGTGATGTGCCGGTATGTCTGCCAGGGCCCGGCCCCGTCGATCCGCGAGGCCTCGTAGACGTCCTGGGGGATGGTCTGGAGACCGGCCAGGAGCGTGTACGTGGTGAAGGGCAGGGAGACGAAGACGGCGACGGCCATCATCCAGGGCCAGGCGGTCTCCGGTCTGCCGAGCCAGTCCTTGGAGCTGTCGATGAGGCCGAGGTCGAGCATCACGGTGTTGAGGACGCCCGCGGTCTGGTTGAGCATCCACTTGAAGCCGATGGCTGTCATCAGGACGGAGGCCGCCCAGGGGGCGATGAGTGCCCACCGGGTGATGCGGCGGCCCGGGAATTTCTGGTTGAAGAGCTGGGCGAGGGCGAGCGAGAGCAGCATGGTCGCGGTGACGACGACGACTGTCCAGATGACGGTCCAGGTCAGGACGGCCCCGAAGTCGCTCTCCTCGAAGAGCTTCTTGAACTTGTCGGTCCCGGCGCTGCCGCGCACCTTGCCGGCGATGGAGATGTCGAGGAACGAGGTGCGGATCAGCTCGATGACGGGCCAGACGACCACGGCGAGGATCAGCAGGATGACGGGCGCTATCCAGGGCAGCGGGCCGAGCCGGGCGATGCCGCCGCGGCGGCTCACCGGCCCTGCCGCGCGCCCGCCCCGTCCTCGGCCCGAGGAGGCCGGGGACGGAGGGGCCTTCAGTGACACAAGGACTCCTTGCGAACCGGGTGAACGGGGAGTACTGGGAGTACTGGGAGTACTGGGGGAACCGGGCGGAAGTGGCAGGGCCGAGCGGCTACTTGGCGTCGGCCGCCGCAGACTCCGCCTTCTTCTGGAGGTCGCCGAGCACCTGCTTCGGGTCGTCGACGACCGCCTTGCCGCCGGTCTTCTTGATCTCGGCGGAGACCAGGTCCCACGAGGTGTCGCCCAGCGGGTAGAACTTGGCCTCGGGCAGCACCTCGAAGAACGGCTCCAGGTCCTTGTGCTCGCCGTTGGACTGCATGGTCTTCAGGGCGTCCTGGGTGACCGGCATGAGGTTGTACATCTCGTCGAAGGCCAGCATCTTCTTGGAGTAGGTGAAGTCCAGGAACTTCTTCACGCCCTCCTTCTCCGCGCCGCCGTCCTTGAACGCCATCATCCAGTCGGCCACGCCGAGGGTGCTCTCCAGCGGGCCCTCCTTGCCGGGAATGGGCGCGACGCCGTAGTCGACATCGCCCCCCTTGGCCATCTGGATGAGGCTCGGGTGGCCGTTGAGCATGCCGACCTTGCCGCCCGCGAAGTCCGCGAAGGCCGTCTTGCGGTCGGTGGAGGCGGGGTTGGCGTAGGTGAGGCCGGGCTTGACGAGGTTGGTCTTGAGCCACTCGAACGTCTCGACGTTCTGGGCACTGTCCAGGGTGTACTTGCCGTCCGCGTCGGTGTAGCCGCCGCCGTTGCCCAGCTCCCACATCATCGTCTCGCCCTGGGTCTCCTCGGGGCCGAGCGGCAGGGCGTAGGGGGTCTCGGCGGCCTTCTTGTCCTTGATCTTCTTCGCGGCGGCGGCGAGTTCGTCCCAGGTCTTCGGCGGGGCCTTCACGCCGGCCTTCTTGAAGACGTCCTTGTTGTAGAACATCACGCGGCTGGAAGAGACCCAGGGGATGCCGTACTGCGTGCCGTCGACCTCTCCGGCCTTGGCGAAGGTGGGAATGAGGTTCTCGCGGGTCTTCGCGGACATCACCTCGTCCGCCTTGTAGAGCAGGTCGTCGGCGACCTTGTCTGCGTAACCGCCGGTCTGGAGCAGGTCGGGTTCGTCGCCCGCCTGGATCATGTTCTTGACGGACTTGTCGATCTCGTTCCAGTTGATGACCTGGACGTCGACCTTGTAGCCCTTGTGGGCCTTCTCGAATTCCTTCTTGACCTGGTTCCAGTACACCTTCGAGGCGTTGGAGGCCTTGTCGCCGTAGTCGGCGGCGACAAGCTTGATCGTCTTGCTGTCGACGCTGTCGCTGTCCCCGCCACAGGCGGTAAGTCCCAGCGCCATGCAGAGCGTTGCCGCTCCGGCGGCGACCATTCGGTTCCTCATGCTGTTCAACCCTTCGACATCGGTGTCGACTTGAGCGCGTTCAGTCGCCCCCCGCGGCGCCGTGGCAGCCGACACTACTCACGTGCGGTTTTGCCTCGACAGGCCTAGACCACTTTCGTGGCCAAGCTGAAATCACCTGCCTCACCAGGTCACTTGAGCGCCCCGGCGGTCAGACCGGCCTGTACCTGTCGCTGGAAGACCGCGTAGACGACGAGGACCGGCAGCATGGCGATCGTCAGCCCCGCGAAGAGCGCTCCCCAGTCGCCGCGGTAACCCTGGGAGACGGCGAGCGAGGCGAGGCCCTGGGGCAGTACGTAGCTCTTCTCGTCCTCGTTGTTGAGCAGCAGCGGGAGCAGGTACTGGTTCCACTGGCCGAGGAAGTTGAAGATGCCGATGCTGACCAGGCCGGGCTTGGCCATCGGCAGCATGATCTGGAAGAACGTACGCGTGTGCGAGGCACCGTCGACCATCGCCGCCTCCTGCACGCCGGTCGGCAGCGTGCGGAAGAAGGAGGTCAGGAAGAAGGTGGTGAAGGGCAGTGAGTAGGCGATGTACGCGATCATCAGGCCGGGCCGCGTGTCGAGGAGTCCGAAGTTCTCCATGACGGCGAAGAGCGGGACGAGCGCGAGGATGACGGGGAACATCATGCCGCCCGCGAAGAGCATGAAGACCAGGCGGTTGCCGGGGAAGGTGAAGCGGGCGATCACGTAGGCCGCCATGGAGCCGAGCAGCATGGTCCCGGTGAGTGAACCGGCCAGGATGATCAGCGAGTTGACCGTGTACTGGCCGATGTTCGCCTTGTTCCACGCGTTGGTGAAGTTCTCCCAGTGGAAGGCGGCGGGCCAGCCCATCGGATCGCTGAGGATCTCGGCCGAGGGGCGGAAGGCGGTGAGCGCGACCCAGATGAGGGGCCCGGCGGCGAGCACGACCCACAGGACGAGGAAGGCGTGCGAGAAGACGTTGAGGGTGGTCCCCGAGCCCTTCTTTCGGGGCACGTCGGCGGTGGTGCCGGGGCGGGGCGCGGTGGTGGCGGTCGTGGTCATGAGTCAGTGGCTCCCACGGTCTTCAGTATTCGATCCGGTCGCGGTTCCCGGCCCGCATGACGATCAGGGAGAACACCATGCTCAGGACGAGAAGGACGACGCCGATGGAGGTGGCATAGCCGTACTGACCGTCACGGAACCGTTCGTAGAGGAAGACCGGGGTGACCTTCAGAACGTGCGAGGGCACCATCACGAGGCAGATCGCGAAGGTGTCGAGCGCCTGGATGCCCATGTAGATCCAGCCGGTGCGCACGGTGTCCCAGATCAGCGGGAGCGTGACGCTGAAGAACGTACGGGCGCGGCCCGCGCCGTCCAGGAGCGCGGCCTCGTGGATGTCCTTGGGGATCGCGCCCATCGCGGCGGAGAACAGGACGACGTAGAAGCCGACGAAGCTCCAGCTGATCACGGTGAGCAGCGAGAGGACGCCGAGGGCGTGGTCGCCGCCCAGCCACGCCGGGCCGTCGACGCCAACCTTGTCGAGACCACCGTTGATCAGGCCGCTGTTGGTGTTCAGCACGCGGCCCCACACCACGGCGATGATGGCGACGGAGAGGACCTGCGGGAAGAAGTAGACGACCTTGTAGAACGACGATCCGACGACTCCCGCGATCGCCTGACCCCTGCGGTGCCGGCCGCCCGCGGTGATCATGTAGGCGAAGAACATGCCGAGTACGAGGGTCACGACCGGGGCGATGACGAGCAGGAGGACGCTGACCTCCAGCGAGTCCCAGAACCGCTCGTCGTCCCACATCTTGCGGTAGTTGTCGAAGCCGATGAAGTTCGCCACCGGGCCGCCGGACCAGTCGGTGAACGAGTAGTAGATCGCCTGGAGGAAGGGCGAGACGACGAACAGGGCGTAGAACGCGAGCGGCACGGCGAGGAAGCCCACGATGAAGCGGTACTTGTCGAGCGTGCGGTAGCGCCGGTCGTAGCGGACCCGCCGCGGGGTCAGGCGGGGCGGCAGCAGGAACGCCAGACACAGCAGAAGCCCGTTGGCCGGCTTGGGCGGAGCCTCGGGCTCCGCCCGCTTCTTCGAAGGCGGGGGCTTGGCCACCCGGGTGTCGGTCTGCACGCTCCTCAGGCCTTCTTGACCTTGGTGACGTCGGGGTCCTTCAGGATCCGCTCGCTGGCCTTCTGCATGGTGTCCATCGCCTGCTTGGTGCCGATCTGGCCCTGCATGAACTTGTGGATCATGTTGTTGAAGTCCTCGCGGAACAGTTCGTTGTACCAGTCCATGAACTGCGGGATGACGACGTTCTCACCGGCCGCCTTGATGGCCGCCTGCGCGCTCGCCGCGCCCGAGGGCAGCTCGAGGCCGTCGATGGCGCCCTTGACGACAGGCATCGACCCGATCTCCTCGAAGAGGTTGCGGGCGGCTTCCTTGCTGTACATCATCCGCAGCCACTCCAGGCCGCCCTGGCGGTTCTTGGCCTTGGCGGGGACGATGAAGGGCTCACCGGCCGGGGCGTAGAGCGTGCCGAACGGCATCTTGTCGCCCGAGTCCAGCGACGGGGTCGCCCCCACGGTCATCCGGAAGTCCTTGGGCGTGGTGTCCTTCGCCTCGTTCTCGACCCAGGAGCCGTTGGGCACGAAGAGGCACTTGCCCTCCTTCGTCCAGGCGGTCTGCATCTCGGTGTGGGCCTCCTGGCCGTCGAAGCCGGTCAGCACGTACTTCTTGGCGACCAGCTCCTCCCAGGCCTCGAAGACGTCCTTGACCGCGTCGTGCTTCCAGGCGTTCGGCTCCAGGTAGTCCATCGCCTCGATGACCTCGCGGCCGCCGCGCTGGGCGAACATCGCGTACATGCTGAAGAACATGTAGCGGGGGTGGCCGCCCGGGTAGCTCCAGCCGTGGATCCCCTTGGCCTTGGCCTTCTTGCAGACGGCGAGCATCTCGTCCCAGGTCTTCGGGTACGAGGAGTCGAGGCCGTCCTCCAGGAGCTTCTTGGAGTGCCAGTTGCCGTACACGGTCAGGGCGATGTTGAGCTGGTAGCACTCCTTGCCGCCGAAGCGGCCCATCTGCTCCACGACCGGCACCAGCGTCTCGCGCACGGTGACGTCCGGGTCGTCCCACGAGGGGGCGTTGAGCACCTCGCTGAGGTCGGCGACCTGCTTGTTGTGGACGAGCTTGCCGGGGTTCATCTGGTCGGCGCCGGAGTTGTTGACGACGTCCGCCGTGGGCTTGCCGCGGACGATCTTCGGCTGCACCTGGGTGGCGATCTTCTCGGTCGCCTTCTGGTTCGCGTCGGCCTTCGGGTACTTGTCGGCGTACATGTCCGTGACGAACTGGGCGTACTTGTCGCCGTATCCGCCGTTGAAGATGTAGACCGCGAGGGCCGCGTCCTCCTTGACGCCGAGGGGGTTCTTCTTGCTCTTCTTCCCCTTCTCGGCCTTGTTCTCCTCGCCGCCCCCGCTGGCGCAGGAGCTGAGCGCCCCCACGGCGGGCACCGCGAGCAGACTGGCGGCGGCCGCCCTCTTCATGACATCACGACGGTTGACGCTGGTGGATCCCATGCTCAAGTCCTCGCCTTCTCACAGGACTCAGGCGGTGAACGGGACCCTCCCCGGCACCGCGGTGGTGTGAAGCTGGGGTCGTGCGGTGGTGCCGAACGGCTGGATGAATGCCGACAGGTATAGTCCATTTCTGGTCGAGTCGGCAAGATCGAATACCGGTTTCCTCGTGAGGTTTTCCGAGTTGAGACCTGCGCCGATCCCTGGTCAAAACCTCTCGCACCACGCCTGGTGAACGCGTGGACTTTCACGGCGTTTCTTTTGGACTTTCCCTGATTTCGGTGCGGCGGCGGCCGGTTCCGCCCCGTACAACAGCCTTGACACCACTCCTCACTTGACTCCCTACTAGACCTTGCGCAGCGATCGTGACAACGTTGTCCAACTCGCAAGGAGGGGCTCGGGGATGCCGCACACGGCACGTAGACCTCGTTACAGACACCACCGTCCGGGTGCGCCCGGAACCCGTTCGGCCGCGGCCATCGGCACGCTGGCGCTGGCGCTCGTCGTGGCGGCGCAGGGGGCCGCCGTCGCCGGGCCCGAGCAAGCGCCTCGCGTCGAGCGGGAGTTCGACTCCTCGTTCGAGGAGGAGGACGCCCGGCCGGACTGGGTGAGTACCGTCGAGACCGGGCCGGACGGCAAGAAGAAGGCCTCCGGGGTGAACGGCGCCTTCAGCTCCGGTCTGCCCGGCAGCGTGATGGACCACGTCACCGAGGTGCGGGCCAGCGGGGAGAACGCCGGTTCGGGGGAGGTCGCCGAGAACCTTGTCGACGGCGAGGCGACCAGCAAGTGGCTGACGTTCGCGAAGGACGGCTGGGCCGAGTTCGACCTGAAAGAGCCCGCCAAGATAGTGACGTACGCGCTGACCTCGGCGAATGACCACGCCGAGCGCGACCCCAGGGACTGGACGCTCAAAGGTTCCACGGACGGCAAGGAGTGGAAGGTCCTCGACGAGCGCAAGGGCGAGGCGTTCGACGGCCGGCACAAGACGAAGAAGTACGACGTGGCCGACCCCGCCGCGTACACCCACTACCGCCTCGACGTCACCGCGAACAACGGCGCCGCCGACATACTCCAGCTCGCCGACGTCCAGCTGTCGGTCGGCGGCACCGAGGCCCCCGCCCCCGAGGACATGCTGAGCCTGGTGGACCGCGGCCCCAGCGGCTCCCCTACCGCCAAGTCCCGCGCCGGGTTCACGGGCAAGCACGCGCTGCGCTACGCCGGCACCCACACGGCGGACGGCCGCGGTTACTCGTACAACAAGGTCTTCGACGTCGACGTCCCGGTGCGGGCGGACACCGAGCTGGGTTACCGCGTCTTCCCCTCGATGGCCGAGGGCGACCTCGACTACGCGGCCACGCACGTCGCCGTCGACCTCGCCTTCACCGACGGCACCTATCTGAGTGAACTCCGCGCCACCGACCAGCACGGTTTCCCGCTGAGTCCGCGCGGTCAGGGCGCCGCCAAGGTGCTCTACGTCAACCAGTGGAACAACGTGGCCTCCCGCATCGGGCAGGTCGCGCGCGGCAAGACCGTCGACCGGATACTCCTGGCGTACGACGCGCCGAAGGGCCCCGCGAAGTTCCGCGGCTGGCTCGACGACGTGTCCCTGAGGGAGAAGGCGCCGCCGAAGCCCAAGGCGCACCCCTCGGACTACGCCGACACCACCCGCGGCACCCACTCCAGCGGCGGCTTCTCACGCGGCAACACCTTCCCGGCGACGGCCGTACCGCACGGCTTCAACTTCTGGACGCCGGTGACGAACGCGGGCTCCCTGAGCTGGCTGTACGACTACGCGCGCGGCAACAACGACGACAACCTGCCGACGATCCAGGCGTTCAGCGCGAGCCATGAGCCGAGCCCGTGGATGGGTGACCGGCAGACGTTCCAGATGATGCCGTCCGTCGACAAGGACACGCCGAGCGCCTCGCGGACCAAGCGGGCGCTGCCCTTCCGGCACGAGAAGGAGACGGCGCGCCCGCACTACTACGGCGTGACGTTCGAGAACGGCCTCAAGGCCGAGATGGCGCCGACCGACCACGCCGCGATGATGAGGTTCACCTATCCCGGTGACGACGCGAGCGTCATCTTCGACAACGTCTCGGAGAAGGGCGGCCTCACCCTCGACAAGGAGAGGGGGATCGTCTCCGGCTTCTCGGACGTCAAGTCCGGGCTTTCGACGGGGGCCACGCGCCTGTTCGTCTACGGCACCTTCGACGCGCCCGTGAGCGCGGGCGGCAAGCTGGAGGGCGGCGGGGGCGGTGACGTCACCGGTTACCTCCGCTTCAAGGCGGGCGAGGACCGCACGGTCCAGCTGCGGCTCGCCACCTCCCTCATCAGCGTGGACCAGGCCAGGGCCAACCTCGCCCAGGAGATCCCGGCGGGCACCTCCTTCGACCGCGTGAAGGACCGCGCCCAGCGGCAGTGGGACGCGCTCCTCGGCAAGGTGGAGGTCGAGGGCGCGAGCGAGGGCCAGCGCACGACGCTGTACTCCTCGCTCTACCGGCTGTACCTGTACCCCAACTCCGGGTTCGAGAAGGTGCGTTCGGAGGGCGGCAAGGCGACGTACAAGTACGCCTCGCCCTTCTCGCCGCAGACCGGTCCCGACACCCCGACCCACACCGGCGCGAAGATCGTCGAGGGCAAGCCGTATGTGAACAACGGCTTCTGGGACACCTATCGCACGACATGGCCCGCGTACTCCCTCCTCACTCCCAAGAAGGCGGGCGAGCTTGTCGACGGGTTCGTGCAGCAGTACAAGGACGGCGGCTGGACCTCGCGCTGGTCGTCGCCGGGGTACGCGGACCTGATGACGGGCACGTCCTCCGATGTGGCGTTCGCGGACGCGCACGTGAAGGGCGTCAAGTTCGACGCGGAGGCCGCGTACGAGGCCGCGCTGAAGAACGCGACGGTGGTGCCGCCGAGTTCGGGCGTCGGCCGCAAAGGCATGAAGTCCTCGCCGTTCCTCGGCTACACGAGCAGCGAGACGCACGAGGGCCTGTCGTGGGCGCTGGAGGGTTACCTCAACGACTACGGCATCTCACGGATGGGCGCGGCCCTCTACAAGAAGACGGGTGAGAGGCGCTACAAGGACGAGTCCGCGTACTTCCTCAACCGCGCCCGCGACTATGTGCACCTCTTCGACGACAAGGCGGCAGGGGCGGGCACGCCGCCCGGCTTCTTCCAGGGCAAGGACGCCAAGGGCAAGTGGCGTGTTCCCTCGGACAAGTTCGACCCGCGCGTGTGGGGTCACGACTACACCGAGACGAACGCCTGGGGGTACGCCTTCACGGCTCCGCAGGACTCGCGCGGCCTGGCGAATCTGTACGGCGGCCGCAAGGGCCTCGGCGACAAGCTCGACACGTACTTCGCGACTCCGGAGACCGGTTCCGCCGAGTTCGCGGGCTCCTATGGAGGCGTCATCCACGAGATGACGGAGGCGCGTGACGTGCGGATGGGCATGTACGGGCATTCGAACCAGGTCGCGCACCACGCCGCGTACATGTACGACGCGGCCGGGCAGCCGTGGAAGACGCAGGAGAAGGTCCGCGAGGTCCTTTCACGCCTCTACACCGGCAGCGAGATCGGCCAGGGCTACCACGGAGACGAGGACAACGGCGAGCAGTCGGGCTGGTACCTCTTCTCCTCGCTCGGCTTCTATCCGCTGGTGATGGGAAGCGGCGAATACGCCATCGGCTCACCGCAGTTCAAGAAGATGACCGTGCACCTGGACAACGGACGCGACCTGGTCGTGAAGGCGCCGAGGAACAGCGCCGAGAACATCTACGTCCAGGGTCTGAAGGTCAACGGCAAGGCGTGGAAGTCGACCGCGCTGCCGCACCGGCTGATCGCGCGCGGCGGGGTCCTGGAGTTCGACATGGGCCCGAAGCCTTCCTCGTGGGGCGCGGGCAAGAACGCGCAGCCGACGTCGGTGACGCAGGACGACAAGGTGCCTTCGCCGAGGAAGGACGCGCTCAAGGGCGAGGGTCCGCTCTTTGACAACACCTCGGCGACCGAGGCGACTTCGGACTCGGCCGTGGAGCTGCCGGTCGCCGGGAGGACGAAGGCGGTGCAGTACACGCTGACGTCGTCCACCGACAGGGCGAAGGCGCCGCGCGGCTGGGTCCTGCGGGGCTCCGTCGACGGCCGGAGGTGGAAGGACCTGGACAGGCGCTCCGGTGAGTCCTTCGCCTGGGACCAGCAGACGCGGGTGTTCACGGTGGCCCGCCCGGGGGCGTACCGCCACTACCGGCTGGCGCCGGTCGGCTCCGCGACGCTGGCGGAGGTGGAACTGCTGTCCTGAGCGGGGCGGTTGGTGACTCGTGCCCCGCCTCTTCGCCGCACGTCGGGTGAAGGGGCGGGGTTTTCCATGTCCGCTCTCCCGAGTCCGCCTTTCCGTCTCCGCTCTCCCGGGGGTTCTCCATACCCCCTGCCAGGGGGGCTCCTCCATGGCCGCACACCGCCCTCCCATGACTCAATGATCTTGGGACGAGCGCACTGACCACACACTCCCCAGCCATGTGAGGCGACCACCATGAAGCACCTGCGAAACACCCTCGGATCGGTGACGGCGATCGTCGTCGCGGCGACGATCGCCATGCCGGCCTCCACCGCCTGGGCCCACTCCGACGGCTCCGGCAGGTCCGGCTACGGGCGGGCCGATCTTCAGCGGGGGCTGGACGACATGGTCCGCGCGGACGGAGTGGTGGGCGCGCAGGCCACGTTGGTCAACGGCGAGCACCGCACCTCCGTGCGGAGCGGCACCGCCGAGCTGGGCACCGGCCGGCCGATGCCGGACCACGGCTACTTCCGGATGGGCAGCAATACAAAGACCTTCGTCTCCACCGTCGTACTGCAACTGGTCGGCGAGGGCCGCATACGCCTCGACGACACCGTCGACCACTGGCTGCCCGGCGTGGTCGAGGGCAACGGCCACGACGGCGGCCGGATCACCGTACGCCAGTTGCTCCAGCACACCAGTGGTCTGCCCGACTACATAGCGAAGCTGCCCGTCCTCGACGAGAGGAAATTCCAGGAGCACCGCTTCGACCAGTACGCGCCGCGCGACCTCATCCGCCTGGCCCTGCGGGACAAGCCCCTCTTCGAGCCCGGCGAGGGCTGGAGCTACTCCAACACCGGCTACATATTGGCGGGGTTGATCATCCAGAAGGCGACGGGCCACCACTGGAGCGACGAGGTCCGCGCCCGGATCATCGAACCCCTCGGCCTCAAGGACACCTACTCCCCGGGCAGGCGCACGGGCCTCCCCCAGCCGCACGCCAAGGCCTACCAGCAGTTCAAGCCGGAGGGCCCGCTGGTCGAGAGCACCGAGCTGAGCATGACCTGGGGCGGCGCGGCGGGCGACCTCATCACCACCCGGAACGATCTCACCCTCTTCTGGCAGAAGCTCCTCGGCGGCAAGCTGCTCGCACCGAGGCAGATGGCGCAGATGCTCAAGACGGTGCCGGCTCCCGAAGAGGGCGAGACGTCGGCCAAGCGGGAGATGGGGCTCGGCATCTTCAAGACGCGGCTGAGCTGCGGCGGCAGCTACTGGGGCCACGGCGGGACGACCCTCGGCCACCTGAACGGCAACGGCTTCGTCGACAAGGGCAAGAAGGGCGTCCTCGTGATGCGTTCCACGAACGTGGCCGCGGAGGACCGCGACGACCGCACCGACCGGCTCATCGACGACGCCTTGTGCAGGACGAAGTAAGGGTGGGGGGAGCTTGATGTCCGGAGCCTGTTGTCCGGAACTGCCCCACCGGCGCCGGACAACAGGCTGCCGGTAGAAGCGAGACGTCGACCACTTGGCGGCCCTGTCCGGAAACAAGGAGCCAGCAGCGACCATGACGTCTCTGACCAGCACCTCCAGCAGGACCGCGCCCTCGGCTGCCCCGACACCGCCGCACCGCTGGCGGTTCTGGTGCTCACCGCCCGACCAGCCGCGCTGGGCCCGGCCGGGGCTCCTCGCGATCGCCGCGCTCGCGGCGCTGCTCTACGCCTGGAACATCACAAGCAGCGGGTTCGCCCCCTACTACTCCCTGGCCGCCCGCAGCATGTCCGAGAGCTGGAAGGCGTTCCTGTTCACCACTGTCGATCCCTCGGCGACCCTCACCCTGGACAAGATCGGCGGCTTCCTGTGGCCGCAGGCCCTCTCCGCACGGATCTTCGGCTTCCACGACTGGGCCCTGACCCTGCCGCAGTGCGTCATGGGCGTCATCTCCGTCCTGGTGATGTACCGGCTGGTTCGCCGCTGGCAGGGGCCCGCCGCCGGGCTCCTCGCCGCCGGACTGCTGACGGTCACCCCCATCGCGGCCTCGATGTTCGGCCACGCGATGCCGGACGGCTCGCTCACCATGTGCCTGGTGCTCGCTGCCGACCAGTACCAGAAGGCGGTCGGCACCGCCCGGCTCAGGCCGCTGCTGCTGAGCGCCCTGTGGATCGGCATCGGCTTCCAGATGAAGATGGTGCAGGCCTGGGTCGTGGTCCCCGCCTTCTTCATCGGCTACCTGGTGGCGGCTCCGGTCCAGCTGCGAAAGCGACTCGGACGGCTGGCGGCGGCGGGAGTGGTGCTCTTCTCGGTGTCGCTGTCGTGGGTGGCCCTGCTCACCTTCACCCCGAAGGACGACCGCCCCTACGTGGACGCTTCCACCAACAACAGCGCCTTCGCGATGGTCTTCGGCTACAACGCCTTCGACCGCATGCTTCCGGGCTTGATCGACGGCGGGGGGTTCGCTCGCCCCGGCGACGGGGGCGAGAAGGGGGATGCCGGGCGGCAGGCGACGGCAGAGCACAAGGACGGGGGCAAGGGCGAGGGCAAGAGAGAGGGTAAGGGAGAGCGAGAGGGAAAGGGCAAGGGAGGGGAAAAGGATAAGGAGCCGGGCTGGTACGGGCCTGACGGTGGTCAGCAGCCGCCCGGGAGACCCGGCCCATCGGACTGGTTCAAGCTCCTCCTCGACTCCAGGTTCACCCCGCAGATCGGCTGGCTGTACCCCCTCGCGCTGTGCGCCCTGGCCTTCGGCCTCGTACGCCACCGTGCGGGCCCTCGCACCGACCAGGCCCGCACCGGCTATCTGATGTGGGGCGTATGGCTGGCGACAGCGGCCGGTGTGCTCAGCGCCCTATTCATCCCGCATACCGCCTACGTGGCTTCCCTCGCGCCTCCGCTCGCCGCGCTGTCCGCCGCGGGGACCGTCGCCCTGTGGCGTGCCCACCGCGCGGCGACAGGAGGCCGGCGGGCCTGGACCCTGCCCGCCGTCATCGTCGCCGAGGCGGGCTGGACGGTCCATCTCGCCTCCGACTACACGGACTTCGCGCCCTGGCTCATCCCCGTCGTCGTCGTGGGGGCGCTCGCCGCGCTCATCTCGGTCACCGTTCCCCTCAGGCGGTCTGCGACCTCGCGCCCAAGCCCCGCCGCACGGCGCCTCGGGTCGGCCGGGCTGCTCGCCGGATGCCTCGCGATGTTCGCCGCTCCTACGGCGTGGTCCCTTTCCGTGCTGGACGAACGGCACGCAGGGTCGGCGTTCGACGCGTCCGCGGGCCCTGTTCCCGCAGGGGGCGCGGGCCGCGTCGCCCGTAATGCCGATACGTCGATGACCGCCGACCAGAGCAAGCTCCTCGCCTACGTCAAGAAGCACGGCGGTTCCGCCAAGTACACGCTGTCCGCCGAGACCAGGCTGGACCTGGCCCCGTACATCTACGCCGAGGCCCTGCCCGTCCTCCCGCTCACCGGGAGGAGCCTCACCTGGTACCGGGAGCGCGTGGCCTCGGGTGAGGTCAACTTCGCGCTGGTCACCAATGTGCAGTTCTGGAAGACGGCGATAAGCGCCTGGGTGGAGTCGGCCTGCGCCAAGGTCGATCCCCGGACGTACGGCGCCGACCCCGACAGCGCCGCTGACTCCGACAGCGGCCGGGGCAGGGACGGCGACCGGGGCATGGACAGCGGCAAGGGCAGGGACAGCGGCAAGGGCAGCTCGCCGACGCTCTACCACTGCACTCCGGGCGACGCGGACGAGACCTTCCCGCGACATGATCCGCCGGACAGGCCCTAGGGCCTGTCTGACAATTCCCGCCTGCCTCGCGACGCCATGCACGCACTCTCGCCGCACCGGGCGCAGAGCCAAGTACGTCCAGTACGAGGCCCTACGCCCGGCACGCCGAGAGCACGCACCTG
>NZ_WMBF01000350.1:0-6643 GCF_019400875.1 Streptomyces anatolicus
CCGCTGCCCCGCATGCTCGCGGGGGTGGACGGTCCTCCGGCACCGGCGCCCGTCAGGGCGGCCTTCGCGCTCTGGCTCACCGCGGTCGCCGCGGGCGTCTTCGAGACGGTGCTCGCGGTGATCAGGACGGCGGCCGACGGCGAGGCGTCCCTCGGGGGCCTCGCGGGCGGCCTCGCCCTGCGCGTGGCGGTGTACTCGGCGGCCGTCCTGGTCGCGGTGCGGATGCGGCGGGGCGGGAACTGGGCGCGGCTGGCCCTGGCGGTCGTACTCGGTGTCTTCGGGACGCTGTCCCTGGTGGTCGAGCCCGCGCGGTGGCTGGCCGCCGGGCACTCGTTCGGTGACGCGCTCCGTGACCTGAACGCCGTGGACGTCCTGTTCGGCGCGAGCCGTGTGCTGCATCTGGCGGCGGTGCTCACGGCGGTGGTCCTGATGTTCCGCCCCGCGGCGAACGCCTGGTTCAGGGCGGCGAGGCGGTGAGCCCTCGCGCCCGGCCAGGGCTGAGCCCCCGGCACCGGTGGCGCGGGGCCCGCGTCACGCGTCCCGCGAGGTCACCGCACGACCGCCTCCTCCACAAGCAGCCGTGCCGCCGCCACGATCGACTGGGCGTCGATGCCCGCCGCGCGCAGTTGCTCCTCGGGGGAGGCCGAGCCCGGCATCGTACGTACCGCGAGCCGGACCAGGCGCGGCACCGGGCCGCCGTCGGTGAACGCGTCGAGTACCGCGTCGCCGAGGCCGCCCTCCTCGCGGTGGTCCTCGACGGTGACCAGGCAGCCGGTCCGCGTGGCCGCCTCGCGCAGGGTGTCGCGGTCTACGGGCTTGACGGAGTACAGGTCGATCACGCGCACCGCGATGCCCTCGCCCGCCAGCAACTCCGCGGCGGACAGCGCCTCGTGGACGGTCACCCCGGCGGCGACGAGGGTCAGCCGGTCGGCGTCGGAGGAGCGCAGGACCTTGGAGCCGCCGATGGGGAACTCCTCGCCGGGGCCGTAGATGACGGGCGAGGCGCCGCGTGACGTACGCAAGTAGCGCACGCCGTCGAGTTCGGCCATCTGGGCGATGAGCCGCCCGGTCTGGTGGGCGTCGCACGGGTACAGGACCGTCGATCCGTGCACCGCGCGGAACATCGCGAGGTCTTCGAGGCCCATCTGGGAGGGGCCGTCCTCGCCGATCGCGACGCCCGCGTGGGAGCCGACGAGGTTGATGCCCGCGCCGCTGATCGCCGCCATCCGTACGAAGTCGTGGGCGCGGGTGAGGAACGCGGCGAACGTCGACGCGTACGGCACCCAGCCGCGCGCGGCCATGCCGACGGCGGAGGCGACGAGTTGCTGCTCGGCGATGTGGCACTCGAAGTAGCGGTCGGGGTGTTCCTTGGCGAAGTACTCCGTGCGGGTCGAGTCGCCGACCTCGCCGTCGAGGGCGACCACGTCACCGCGGGCCGTGCCGAGCGCGGCGAGCGCCTGGCCGTAGGCGTCACGGGTGGCGACGTCCTCGCCGATCTCGTGGCGCGGCAGTTCGAGGTGCCCGGCGCGCTCCGCGTGCAGGGTGCGCGCCGCGGCCGGCTTGCGCACCTCGACGCGTACGTCGCGTACGCCGCCCAGCTCCTCGATGGCCGACTCCGCGTCCGGCAGCGGCTTGCCGTGCAGGCCCTCGCGGTTCTCGATGGAGGCGACGCCCTTGCCCTTGAGAGTGCGGGCGAGGACGACGGTGGGCTGCCCGGCGGTGGAGGCGGCCTCCTGGAAGGCGCGGTCGATGGCGTCGGTGTCGTGCCCGTCGGTCTCGACGACGTGCCAGTCGAACGCCCGGAAGCGGTCGGCGTAGGCCTTCAGGTTCCACTCGTGGCGGGTGGGGCCGCGCTGGCCGAGACGGTTGACGTCGACGACCACGGTGAGGTTGTCGAGATGCTCGTACCCGGCGTGCTCGGCGGCCTCCCAGACGGAGCCCTCGGCCAGCTCGCTGTCGCCGCAGAGCACCCAGACGCGGTAGGGGATGCGTTCGAGCCGCTTGCCCGAGAGCGCCATGCCGACGCCGACGGGCAGGCCCTGCCCGAGCGAGCCGGTGGCGGTCTCCACCCAGGGCAGGGCGCGGGGCGTCGGGTGGCCCTGGAGACGGCTGCCCTCCTTGCGGAAGGTCAGCAGCTCGTCGTCCGTGAGCGCGCCCGCCGCCTTGTACGCGGCGTAGAGCAGCGGTGAGGCGTGGCCCTTGGAGAGGATGAAGCGGTCGTTGCCCGGATGGTCGGGGCGGTCGAAGTCGTAGTGCAGATGGCGGGCCATGAGCACCGCCATCAGATCGGCGGCGGACATCGAGGAGGTGGGGTGCCCGGACTCGGCGGCGGCCGCGGCGCGGACCGAGTCGACGCGCAGCTGCTGGGCGAGGGTGGCGAGGTCATTGCTGGTCATCGGGGTTCTCCTTGGCTTTGCGGGCGTGGTGCGGGGCCGCGGGGTCCGCCGACGGCGGGGACGAGCGGGCCGGACCGGGCTGTACGTTCCGGCGGCGGTTCGGCGTCCGGAAGCCAGTCTGCGGCGCGCCGGACGCGCTCGCCCGGCATGGCCACCCGGGGTCGGCCGTGCTCGAGGACTCGGCTCATGGTGTGCCTCTGTGCCTCCGGACGGGGGTCGGAACCTCCCGCGTGCCCGTGCGCGGCGCACGGCAAACTCCGGGGGCGGGAGCGCCAAGGGGCAGGCCGGAATCCGAGGTCCGGCGGCGTTCGGAGACCGTTTGTCACGGCGTCTCAGGGTTACCCGAAGCCGTATCCGACCCCGCTCCCACCGACGCACCGGAGACGCATCCCCCTGCCTCCGGCCACCGCGCCCTGCGCGGCCCCGCTCCCTTACGCGTACCCCCGGAGCCCCACCCGCACCACGAACCGAGGAAGTCCCAGATGAAGGACGCAGTCGCGATCGAACGGCCCGTCGTCTCCGCGTACACGGTGCCCGCGGACGCACCCGAGGCGGACGGCACCTTCGCCTGGGACACCACGACGGTCGTCATCGCCGAGATCACCGCGGGCGACGCGACAGGCACCGGCTGGACATACGCGCCCGCCTCCGTCGCCGCGCTGGTCGAGGAGCAGCTGACCCCGGCCGTCCTGGGGCGGGACGCCCTCGACATCCCCGCCGCCCATGACGCGATGACCAAGGCGGTGCGCGACACCGGCCGCCCCGGCGCCGCGGGCTGCGCGATCTCGGCCGTCGACATCGCCCTGTGGGACCTGAAGGCCCGCCTCCTGGAACTGCCCCTCGTACGGCTGCTCGGCGCGGCCCGCGACGAGGTTCCCGTCTACGGCAGCGGCGGTTTCACGACGTACCACGACACTCATCTGGCGGCGCAGCTGAACGGCTGGGTGCACGGCCAGCACATCCCGCGCGTCAAGATCAAGATCGGCGAGGGGTGGGGCCGGGAGGCCGCCCGCGATGTGTCGCGGGTGCGGACCGCGCGTGAGGTCATCGGCCCCCAGGCCGAGTTGTACGTCGACGCGAGCGGGGGCTACACGCGCAAGCAGGCGGTACGGGTGGGCAGGGTGCTCGCCGAGTACGGCGTGGGCTGGTTCGAGGAGCCGGTGTCGTCGGACGACCTGCGGGGGCTCGCGCTGGTCAGGGACGCGTTGGTGTGTGACGTGACGGCGGGCGCGTACGGCTACGACCTGCCGTACCTGGCGCGCATGATCCCGTCCGTGGACTGTCTGCAGGTGGACGCCACGCGCTGCGGCGGCCTCACGGAGTGGCTGCGCGCGGCGGCTCTCGCGCAGGCGCACGGCCTGGAGGTCTCGGCGCATCGGGCGCCGCACGCGCATGCGGCGGTCGCGGCGTGCGTGCCGAATCTGCGGCATGTCGAGTGGTTCCACGACCATGTGCGGATCGAGTCGATGTTCTTCGCGGGGGCGCTCGATCCGACCGGCGGTGTCGTCCGCCCGGAGGGGGGCGTGGGGCACGGTCTTGAGCTGCGTACGGACGACGTCGAGGAGTTCCGGGTGGTGTGACGCAGGCCACACCATAACGGGATCGCGCCTTGGGTAGGCGGCGCATGATCGCCTGGGTTCGCACCCGGGAAGCACCACCAGAAAGACGGAGGTACCCATGTCCTCGAAGCGACGTCGCAAGAAGAAGGCCCGCCGCAAGAACGGCGCGAACCACGGCAGCCGTCCCCAGTCCTGACGGCGGGCGACGCACTCACGACAGGAGGGCGGCACGGGACGGTGCCGCCCTCCTGCTCGCTGAGGCGGAGACGGTGGCGAGGGAGCGGGCAATCATGAAATCGTTGCGGAGCCGTTGGCGGGCCACAGAGGTGAGGGCGTTCCAATCATGGAGATCCTGGGAACCACGCTGCGCATCTGCGTCGAGGACTTGGAGTCCTCGGTCGCCTTCTATGAACGCCTCGCGGGCGGCAAGGCGATGCGCTTCGAACGCGGCGGCGTCTCCGTGGCCGCGATCGGCTGCTTTCTGCTGATGAGCGGCCCGGAGCAGGAGCTGGAGATCCTTCGCAAGGTCTCGGCGACCATCGCGGTGCAGGACGTGGACGAGGCGTACGCCGTGCTGAACGCGTCCGGCGCCCGCGTCATCGCGGGCCCCGTCCCCACTCCCGCCGGGCGCAACCTCATCGCCGTGCACCCCGACGGTGCCGTCTTCGAGTACGCGGACCGCCGCGTCACCGCGACCTGAGATCTGGGACCTGAGGGCCACCTCAGATCCCCGGTGGCCGCATCCCGAAGTCGTAGCGCGTCGGGATCTCCTCGCCGTCCGTCGCCGCCTTCCACAGGTCGCCCACGATCTCGGCGCCCTCCCGCAGGTCCGCCGCCTCGAAGCCCTCGTCGAAGACCGCGCGCACCGCCGCCATGTCCCCCTCCGCATGGAGGAGTTGGGCCTCGACGAGGCGGAAGCGGCCCTCGGCGCGGGTGGTTCCGTGGAGGCGGTTCCACACCGCGCGCGCCGCCTCCGGGCGGTCCGCGGCGAGCAGCGCGGAGATCGCCTCGCGGCCTAGCGCGGCCGTCGCCGCCGTCCAGTCGGCACCGTCGTCACACCGCTTCCCGTGCGGCTCCCCCTGGCACAGGTCACCGCACAGATCATCGAACGCCTCCGCATACCGGTCGGCGGCCCGCTCCAGATGCCCCTCGACGCTGTCCGCGACGGCGAGGCAGCGCAGCAACGGCCAGCGGCACGGGGCCAGTTCGAGGCCCCGCTCCCAGCTGCGTACGGCCTGTGCCCGGTCGCCCGCGTGCCACTGGGCGACTCCCAGGTGGTACTCGGTGAGCGGTCGCGCGGGCGCCGTCTCCAGCATGTCGCGCCAGTGCCGTGCCACGAGCGTCGGGCCGGGCGGCGCGGCCTCGCGCGGCTCCGGGAGGGCCCCGGAGCGCAGCAGTTCGAGCCACGGCGCCTGCTCGGGGCCGAGCGTCGACTCGTCGAAGGGCGTGCCGGGCAACTCGTACCGGGCACGCAGGACCTCCAGCGCGCCCCAGCCGGAGCCCACCGCCAGCACCTCCCCCGGCTCCGTGTCGGCGCAGGCCAGCCAGGCCTCGTACGCGGCGTCGACGGCCTCCCTCGGCAGGGCCTCGGCGAGCCGCGCCTCGGTCTCGCCGCGCGCGTCCGCCCAGTCGCCGTGCACGAGATCGGCCCGCGCGGACAGCGGCCCGTACGCCTCGAGCCAGCTGAACTCGGCCTCGGCGTCCAGGCGTACGTGTTCCAGCTGCGTCCGCGCGAGGCCCGACTGGATCTCCGCGTAGCCGCCGGTGCCGGGCTCGGTCAGCCAGTCCTGCCAGCGCCGGCCGCCGCTGCCAGTGCCCCAGACGAAGAGCTTGCGGCCGCGCGGCAGGTCCGTGGAGGTCTGCGCGAGCCCGTGCCCGTCGTCGTCGAGTGCGGCGATCCAGCGCCGGGCGCCGTCCGGGACGTCGTAGAAGTAGTCGGCGGCGTACTCGCTGCCCAGCGGGTAGGTGTGGTCGGCGCCGTCGGACTCGGGCACCGGCACCTTCCGCAGACCTCCCCCGTACGCGAACCGCCAGGCCTCGTCGGCCGGGGCGAGCACCCTGCGCTGCTCGGGCACCGCGATGTTCGACCACCAGTAGACGGGCGCGGCCTTCTCGTGCGGGTTGCGCACGCGCACCCCGACGTGGAGGAAGTCGGAGCCCTCCGGCAGCCACAGGTCCACCTGGAAGGGCAGGTCGCGCAGCCGCTCCCACTCCCACAGGCGCAGCATGTCGCCGCCGTCGGGCGCGGTCACGCGCGCGGCGTGGACGGGCGCGCAGGACAGGGTGGTGTGGCCGGTGGCGCCGGTGTTCCACTCGATGCCGCCGGAGAACCAGGCGCCGTTGAGCGCGAAGTTCGCGGGCTGCAACACCGGGTTGCGGTAGAGCAGTTCGCGTCCGGTCGGCTTGTGGAAGAGGGAGTGGACCCGGCCGCCGTAGCCCGGCAGGACGGTGGCGCGCAGCCGGTCGTTCTCGATGACGAGCGTGTCGAGGCGCGTGTCGGTCCGCTCGCGCCCGTACCCGTCGAGGAGCCGCACGGGCAGGAGGCTGCGCAGCGGCTCGTACGTGAGTTGGCGTGCCATGTCGCGGGGCAGGCCGTCCTTGGCGCGCTCGTCCAGGATGTGCGTGTCGCCGAGGGGGCGCAGTGGGGGCAGCGGGTTCTCGGGGCCGGTGGGGGCGACGGGCAGGGTC
>NZ_WMBF01000351.1:0-6641 GCF_019400875.1 Streptomyces anatolicus
GCTGCCAGGTGTCGTCGTCGCGGCGCAGGGTGCCGGTGACGGTGACTTCGGCGGTGCCCGCGTGCTCTTCGGCGGTCTCCTGGAGGGGGTGCGTCAGGACAGGGTGAGGGCTCGCCTCGACGAACAGAGTGTGCCCGTCGTCGAGGAGGGAGCGGGTGGCGCCCTGGAAGTCGACGGGGGTGGCCAGGTTTTCGTACCAGTACTGGGCGTTCATCACCGTCGTGTCGGTCATCGGGCCACCCAGGTGACCGGTGACGGTGGAATAGAACGCCACCGTCGCCTGGCGCGGCTCGACCGGCGCCAGCAGCTCCGCCAGCCGGTCCCGCAACGCCTCCACATGCCAGGTGTGGGAGGCGTAATCGACAGGGATACGACGGGCCCTGATGCCCTCCCCTTCACAGTGCGCCACAAGCTCCGTCAACGCGTCGGCGTCACCGGCGACCACGGTGGACGAGGGCCCGTTCACCGCGGCCACCGCCACCCGGCCCGCCCACCGGGCAATCAACTCCGCAGCACCAGCCGCGGGCAAAGGCACCGAGACCATCCCGCCCCGGCCCGCGATGTCCGTAATGGCCTGAGACCGCAACGCCACCACCCGGGCGGCGTCCTCCAACGACAACACCCCAGCAACATGCGCGGCAGCGATCTCACCCTGCGAGTGACCCACCACCGCATCCGGGACCACACCCAAGTGCTCCCACAACCGAGCCAGGGACACCATCACCGCCCACAGAGCGGGCTGCACCACATCCACCCGGTCAAAACCGGGAGCACCCTCCACCCCGCTGAGCACATCGATCAGGTTCCACCCGGTGAAGGGCTCAAGTGCCGCCGCACACGCCGCCAGATGCTCGGCGAAAACGGGACTGGTGGCCATCAGCCCCACACCCATGCCGACCCACTGCGAACCCTGCCCGGGGAACACGAACACCGTCTTGCCGCGCTCACCGGCCACCGTGCCGGTGACCACACGCGGCGAAGGCTCCCCTGCGGCCAGGGCCGCCAAGCCGCCCCTGAAATCGGCCGGTTCACGGCCGACCACCACCGCGCGGTGATCGAAAACGGAACGCCCGGCCACCAGCGCGTGCCCCACCTCGGCAGGCGTCACCTGCGGCTGCTGGTCCAGGTGATCGAGAAGACGCCGCGCCTGATCACGCAAGGCCCCATCCGACTTCGCCGACACCACCCACGGCAACGTCCCGTCGGTCGACACCACCGGCTGCGACTGGCCCCCGCCGGTAGCACCGTCACCCTCGGGAGCCTGCTCGACGATGAGGTGGGCGTTCGTACCACTGACACCGAACGACGACACACCGGCGCGGCGGGGGCGGCCCGTCTCCGGCCACGACCGGCTCTCGGTGAGGAGTTCCACGCCGCCCGCGGCCCAGTCCACGTGCGAAGACGGCGCGTCCACGTGCAGCGTCTTGGGCAACACGCCGTTGCGCAGAGCCATCACCATCTTGATGACACCGCCGACACCCGCGGCGGCCTGCGTGTGACCGACGTTCGACTTCAGCGAACCCAGCCACAGCGGCTGGTCCTCGGGCCGGTCCTGACCGTAGGTGGCGAGCAGCGCCTCTGCCTCGATGGGGTCACCGAGGGCGGTCCCCGTCCCGTGGGCCTCGACGGCGTCGACGTCCCGCGCCGAGAGTCCCGCGCCGGCGAGGGCCTGGCGGATCACGTGCTCCTGGGAGAGGCCGTTGGGGGCGGTGAGGCCGTTGGAGGCACCGTCCTGATTGACCGCCGAACCGCGGACGACCGCCAGCACCTCGTGACCGTGCCGGCGCGCGTCGGAGAGGCGTTCCAGGAGCAGCAGGCCCGCGCCCTCCGCCCAGGCCGTGCCGTCCGCCGCCTCGGCGAACGCCTTGCACCGCCCGTCCGCCGCGAGGCCACGCTGCCTGCTGAACTCCACGAACATGCCCGGCGTGGCCATGACGGCGACGCCGCCCGCCAGGGCGAGCGAGCACTCGCCGTTGCGCAGCGCCTGGGCCGCCATGTGCATCGAGACCAGCGAGGACGAGCACGCGGTGTCGACCGTCACGGCGGGACCCTCGAACCCGAAGGTGTAGGCGACACGGCCGGAGGCGACGCTCGCGGTGTTGCCGGTGAGCAGGTACCCGTCGAATCCGGCGGCGCCGTCGTGCAGGTGAGGGCCGTAATCCTGGGTCATGGCGCCGATGAAGACGCCGGTGCGGCTGCCGCGCAGTGCGGCGGGGTCGATGCCCGCCCGCTCGAACGCCTCCCAGGAGGTCTCGAGGAGCAGCCGCTGCTGGGGGTCCATGGCCGTCGCCTCGCGCGGGCCGATGCCGAAGAACGCGGGGTCGAACTCGGCCGCGCCGGAGAGGAATCCGCCCTTGGCGACGTAGGAGGTGCCGGGCCGGTCCGGGTCGGGGTCGAGGAGTTTCTCGGTGTCCCAGCCGCGGTCGGTGGGGAAGTCGCCGATGGCGTCGCCGCCTTCGCTGACGAGGCGCCAGAGGTCTTCGGGGGCGCGGACCTCTCCTGGGTAGCGGCAGGCCATGCCGACGATCGCGATGGGTTCGCGGGCGGAGTCCTCCAGCTCGCGGACCCGCTCGCGCAGGGCCTGCGCGTCGTCGACGGCGCGTCGCAAATAGGACCGGAGCTTGTCGACGTCTTTCACCAGGGCCTCCCCCAACGGTTGTTGCTCGGACGTACGGGCGGTGCTGCGGTGTCAGCGGTGCGGTCTCACGCGTGTCCCCAGGGGCACGCGTGTCGCAGGGGTCACGCGTATCCGCGGTCGATCAATTCGTACAATTCGTCGTCGCTCCGGCTCTCCGGGCTTGCTTCCCCCACCGTTTCCGGAGCATCGGAAGCCTCCGGCTCGAGACGGGCGGAGATGTGGTCCGCGAGCGCCCGCGCAGTGGGGTACGAGAAGGCGACGGTGGCCGGAAGCCGCACCCCGGCCGCGGCGGTGAGCCGGTTGCGCAGACGCACCGCCATGGAGGAGTCGAAGCCCAGATCCTTGAAGGTCTCGGTGGGCCTCGTGGCGAGATCGGCGCCCGTCAGCTCCGCGTCCACGCTGTTCAACACCGCTGCCGTTTCGGCGAGGACGAGGTCGAGGACCGCTCGCGGAGTCAGCTCCGCCGCCGGTGTGCCGACGGCAGCCGACCGCTGCGTGCCCGCACCGCTCGCCTGCGCGGAGGGCCCCGTGGCGCCGGTTTCATCGGGCGCCGTCAGCCAGTACCGCTGCCGTTGGAACGCGTAGGTCGGCAGACCGACCCGGCGCGGCCGGTCCGCGGCGTACACCTCCGCCCAGTTCACCGGCACACCCCGCACATGCAGTTCGGCCAGCGAGGTGACGATCTTGCGCGCGCTTCCGTCGTCCTTGTGCAGGGTGCCCGTCACCACCGGCGAGACCGCCAGCGCGTCGGCGGTCTCCTCCATCGCCACCGCCAGCACCGGATGCGGGCTGACCTCCACGAACGCCCCGCCGCGGGCACGCATCAGGTTCTCGACCACCGCGCCGAAACGCACCGGCGAGCGCAGATTGTCGTACCAGTACGATCCGTCGAGCCTGCGAGTGTCGAGCAGTCCCCCGGTGACCGTCGAGTGGAACTCCACCTCTGTCCGCTGCGGGGAGAGATCCGCGGCGGCCTTGAGCACACGGTCACGGATGCGCTCGACCTGGTGGGAGTGGGACGCGTACTCGATCTTGACGCGGCGTACGCGGACACCGTCACCGGTCGCCATCGCGGCGAACTCGTCCAGTGCCGTGAGATCCCCGGAGATCACCACGGACGAAGGGCCGTTGACCGCGCCCACGCAGAGCCGCCCGGGCCACCGCCCCAGCCGCTCCTCGACCCAGGGGAGCGGCGCGGACACCGCGTTCAACCCGCCCAGACCGGCCAGGTCGGTCAGGGCCCGGCTGCGCAGGGCGACGATCCGTGCCGCGTCCTCCAGCGGAAGCGCACCCGCCACACAGGCGGCGGCGATCTCCCCCTGCGAGTGGCCCACCACCGCGTCGGGGACCACTCCCAGCGACCGCCACACCCGGGCGAGGGAGACCATCATGGCGAAGAGCGCCGGCTGCACCACGTCGTCGCCCCGTTCCAGCGACGGCGCCGACTCCGCGCCGGTGACCACGTCAACCAGCGACCAGTCCACCCACGGCTCCAACGCTCGCGCGCACTCGTCGATCCCGCGCGCGAAAGTCTCCGACTCGGCGTACAGCCGCCTTCCCATGCCCGTCCACTGCGACCCCTGGCCGGGGAAGACGAAGACGACCGGGCCCACCGGCCCGTCTGCCACCCCGCGCACCACCCTCGCCGAGCTGCCGCCCGCCGCCACCTCCGCCAGGGCCGCCAGGGACTCCGCCCGGTCGCCGCCGAGCACCACCGCCCGGTGCTCGAACAGCGTCCGCGCCGTCACCAGCGAGTGGCCCACGTCGGCCGCCGACAGCGACGCGTCGGCGGCCACCAGCTCCCGCAATCGCGCCGCCTGCTCCCGCAGGGCCGGTTCCGACCGCGCCGAGAGCGCCCACGGCGCCACCCCGAGAGCACTCGCGGAGGACTCCCCCGCGGAATCGGGCCCTGTCCGCTGCTCGGGCGCCTGCTCCAGGATCACGTGCGCGTGCGTGCCGCCCATTCCGAACGACGACACCCCCGCACGCCGTGGCCGGTCCGCCGCACCCGGCCAGGGCCGTGCGGCGTCGACGACCTCGAAGTCCGCCTGGAAGTCCGGGATGGCGGGGTTCGGGGACCGGAAGTTCAGGCTCGGCACCAGCTGAGCGCGGTCCACGCAGAGCGCCGCCTTCAGGAAGCCGACGATTCCCGCGGCCGGTTCCAGGTGCCCGACGTTCGTCTTCACGGAACCGATCGCCAGGGGGCGGCTGCGGCCGGTCTCCCGGAAGACCTCGCGCAGACCGGATATCTCAGCGGGATCGCCGAGCCGGGTGCCGGTGCCGTGGGCCTCCACGTAGTCGATGTCGTCGAACGGCACGTCCGCGCGTCGCAGCGCGGCCAGCGCGGTCGCCGCCTGCGCGCCGGGGCTGGGGTCCGGCATCCGGGAGGTCGCGCCACCGCTGCCGACGCTCCAGCCGCGGACCACCGCGTAGATGTGATCACCGTCGGCGACGGCGAGGTCCCGCCGCTTGAGCAGGACGAATCCCCCGCCCTCGCCCCGGACGAACCCGCTGGCGCGCTCGTCGAAGGTGAAGCAGCGGCCGTCGGGCGACAGGGCGCCCAGATTCGCCATGCCGAGTCCCGCTTCCGGGTCGACGATCAGGTTCACGCCGCCCGCGATCGCCATGTCGACGGCGCCGCCGCGTATCCGGTCGCATGCCAGCGCCAGCGCCACGAGGGACGAGGACTGACCCGAATCCGCGCAGAAACTCATGCCGCGGACGTCGAAGAGGCTCGATATCCGGTTCGCGATCAGCGCACCGCTCGAACCGAGCGCGGCGTAGTGGTCGTCCCGGTCGCTGCCGGACAGCGTGCGCAGCACGTCGTATCCGGAGGACGCGGCGCCGACCAGCACGTCGATCTCGCGTCCCGCGAGCGAGGTCGCCGTGATCCGGGCGTCCTCGACCGCCTCCCAGGCGAGTTCCAGCCCCAGCCGCTGCACGGGGTCCATGGCCGCCGCCTCCGCCGGACCCGTTCCGAAGAACTCGGCGTCGAACCCGTCGACGGCGTCGAAGAACGAACCCGCGCGCACGGTGGCGGCGTCCGGGTGGGACGCGTGCTCCGAGGGGACCGCCCGCTGCTCGGGGAACGTGCCGACAGTCGACTCCCCGTCGAGCAGGAGGCGCCAGAACTCCCCCGGCCCGGGAACGCCGGGGAAGCGGCACGACATCCCGATGACGGCGATATCGATGGCTTCGCCACTCATGCGAATTCCTTCCGGTTGCCTCGGCGTACGGCACTCAGGGGCCGTACCGCCCGCACCGCCCTCACTGTCTTCACTGCCTTCACCGCCAAGAGGTCAGCGTCTTCCGCAGTTCGTCCGGTGCGTTCATGAAGTCGTGGTGGCCGCCGTCGACCACCTGGATGTCGACCGAGTCCGCGTACTCACGCCACCCGGCGAGCTGGTCGAGGCTCACGTCGGGGTCGTCCCGCCAGTGCAGTACGACGATGGGGCAGCCCACCGCGACCGGCTCGGTCCGCCGGTAGGCACGGGCGGCGGCGAGATCGCGGAGCAGCACGGCCATGCCCAGGTCGACCATGTCCGGCCTCGGTTCGATGCCCCGGCCGCGGATGACCGACTCCAGCTCGGCGCGCAGCTCGGCCTCGGTCATGGTGAGCATCCGGTCGCTCGCGGCGTCGTGCGGGGCCGGCTGGCCCGACACGAAGAGGCAGGCCGGTCGGGGCAGGCCCTGTTCGGCGAGCCGGACCGCGGTCTCGTAGGCGGGCAGCGCGCCGGCACAGTGCCCGAAGAGGGCGAACGGCCGGTCGAGCAGGGGGCTCAGTGGTCCGATGAGGTCGGCGGCGAGGTTCTCGTAGGTGCCGTAGTGGTGTTCGGCCAGCCGGTTCTCGCGGCCTGGGAACTGCACCGGGCAGACCTGGACGTCGTCGAGCGCGGCCGGCCAGGCGCTGAAGGCCGAGGCGCCGGAGCCGGAGTAGGGGAAGCAGAAGAGCCGGGCGGGGTGGTCGGCGGAGTGCGGCCGGACGAACCACGGGGACGTGGTG
>NZ_WMBF01000352.1:0-6627 GCF_019400875.1 Streptomyces anatolicus
GCCCCCAACTCCGTCCCCCTGGAATCCGTGCCCGGCAGATCGGTGGGCAGATGGGTGGGTGCCGGGGTGTCGGAGCTGTCCACCTCCGGCGCGACCGGCCACTCGGCGGGCCGACCGGCCGCCGCCGCCGAGCCGTTGGGGGCCGGAGCGGCGGACCCGTTGGGCGAGGTCGCCGGGCGCGCCGGCACCGCCGACAGGTCGTACCCGCACGCACCACAGAACAGGTCACCCGACTCCAGCGGCTCCTCGCAGCTGGGGCAGGCAGACAGTTGGGGCATCTGCGACATCACTCACACCCACGTCCGGGGGCGGAAACGGTTGGCCCGCTCCACCAGTTCGATCCTCTCCTCGCCACCCTGTGCGAGCCGGGCCAGTGTCCGGTACGAACGCTCCAGACCGAACCGGAGACCGCGCTCGTCCAGGTCGCTGCCGAGCAGCACGGTCCGCGTCCCGGCGGTGGCCGGCGGCGCGGAGACGTGGCGAGAGTGCCTACCGGAGAGTACCCAGTCGAGCGCCGTCCCCAGTACCTCGGTCGCCAGGCGTTCCCTGCGCACCGCGTCGAGGCCGAAGCCCGCCAGCGCCTCCAGCTGCCCCGCGGAGGCCGTCAGATCGTCGAGGAACGCGTCCCCGGCCGAGGCCCCCGGCGCCGCCTCCGGTGCGTCGAGGCGACGGCGAAGGCGCGCCCGCACGGCCGCGATCCGGGCCGCGGTGTAGTGGATGGAGGACTCCGGCACCGACTCCAGGGTGCGCACCGCGCCCGCCCTGTCGTCGGCGGCGAGCCGCACCCTGGCCAGGCCGAACGCGGCGCTCACATAGCTCGGATCGGTGGTCCACACCAGGCGGTAGTACTCGGCGGCGTTGTCCAGCTGGCCCAGGACCTCCGCGCACACCCCGAGCGCCAGCTTCGGCGCCGCCTCGCCGGGGAACGCGTCGTAGACCGCGTCGAAGGAGAGCGCGGCGCTCTCGAAGTCCCCGGTCACCAGGGCCGCCACGCCCCGGTACCAGACGACCCGCCAGTCATCCGGATGGCGGCGCTCCAAGTCGGCAAGCGTGTCGGCCGCGGCGGCCAGTTCCCCCATGGCGAGCCGGGCGCGCAGGCCGCGCAGCCGGAGTTCGACGGAGTCGGCGGGCGCCGCCCCGAGCGCGGCGATCAGCTCGGCGGGCGCGGAGGCCATGAGTCCGGCGAGGAAGCCCGCGTTCGGGTCGTTCGGGTCGACGCGCGGCACCGGCAGCGCGAGCGCGGTCGCGGCGGCGTCGAGCGGCCGGACGATCGCGGCGGGCTGCGCGGGCGGCGACTCCCGCCGGCCGCCCGGGCCCTTGGGGGCGAGCGGGCGCACCCCGAGCCGCGACACGTCATCGGTCAGCTCCGCGAACAGCTCGGTGTCCGTCACCTTCACCTCGGGCCCGAAGAGCGTGGAGAGGGAGGGCCGAGGCTTGCCCGTCTGGAGGGCGACGACCTCGCGCAGGACGCCGGTGAGCTGCTCGGCCATCTCCTGCGCGGAGGCGAAGCGGCGGGCCGGGTCGGGGTCGGTGGCGCGCACGAGCAGCCGGTAGAACGACTCGTACTGGCGGAAGACCTCGATGTTGTCGGGGTCGGGCAGGGAGTCCACGAATATGTTCGTATAGCCCTGGAAGTCGAAGGTCAGGACGGCGAGCGTGCGCGCGACGGTGTAGAGGTCGGAGGCGACCGAGGGGCCCACCTCGGCGACTTCGGGGGCCTGGTAGCCGACCGTGCCGTAGATCGCGGACTCGTCGTCGTCCATCCTGCGGACCGCGCCCATGTCGATGACCTTGAGCTGGCCCTCGGTCTGGATGGCGTTGTCGACCTTGAAGTCGCAGTACAGGAGATTGCGGCTGTGCAGATGGCCGAGTGCCTCAAGGGCCTCGATGCCGTACGCGCACGCCTGCTCGACCGGCAGCGGGTCGCGTCTGCCGTCGGCCGTGCGGCGGCCGTTGGCGATCTCCTTCAGGGACTTGCCGCCGATGTACTCCATGACGATGTACCCGTCCATGGATCCGGTGCGCTGGTCCAGGTGTTCGACGAAGTTGTAGATCCGCACGATGTTCGCGTGTTCGATCTCGGCGAGGAAGCGGCGCTCGGAGATCGCGGCGGCCATCGCGTCCTGGTCGCCCGTGTCGAGCAGGCCCTTCAGGACCACCCACCGGTCGGAGACGGCCCGGTCGATGGCGAGGTAGACCCAGCCGAGGCCGCCGTGGGCCAGGCAGCCCACCACCTCGTACTGGCCGTGCACGATGTCGCCGGGGTTCAGCTTCGGCACGAACGAGTACGGGTGGCCGCACTTGGTGCAGAACCCCTCCGTGCGGCCCGGGCGGTCGCCGCGCGCGCGGCCCACCGGCGCCCCGCAGTCCGAGCGCGAGCAGAACCGCTTGCGCTCGGGCACCTCCGGGTTCTCCTGGACCGCCCCGCGCGGATCGGGACGCGGCACGTCCGGCACGGTGACGAGGCCGACGCCGAGCCGCCCGCGCCCCGACGACGAGGCCGTCGAGCCCGAGCTGCGCACCGACACCGAACGGGACGTCGAACCGCCCGACAGGGAACGGGAGAGCCGCCCCGACACCGACCTCCGCGAGGACTGCGAGCGCGACGAACGCGACGACCGGGACGAGCGCGACGACCGGGACGACGAGCGGGCGCTGGAACTGCCCGACCCCCGCGACCCCTTGCCGCCGCCCGTGACCCCCGTCGGAGGCGAGCCGACGAGGCCGTTCGGCGCCACGACGGGGGCGAGACCGCACGTGTCGCAGTACAGCTCACCGCCGCCCACGTCCTCGTACGACCCCGTGCACCCGGGCCGCTGACACTGCCGTTCGCTCACGCGTCCCCCCTCCGGTCGGCGGTCCCGCCCTGCTGCGGGACCCTCGGCGCCAGCACCTCGGTGACCGCCTGCTGATAGCGCAGCACCGCCTGCTCGGCCACGCGCAGGTCGCAGGGCGCGCTCCACAGCATCCGGCGCGCCGCGTCGTACCGCTCGATCAGGAGCGGGTCCTCGGCGTGGCCGAGCCGGGCGACCTTCGCCTTGTACGCGTCCAGGCGGCCGCGCAGCTCCGCGCGGACCGCCAGCGGAGCCGTGACGGCGGTCAACGACTCGCGGGCGCGCAGCAGTTCGTCCTCGGCCTTCTCCTCAAGGGACTCCAGGAGCGGCGAGAGGCGGTGCCATTGGGCGTGCCTGCGGTAGTCCGACGCCATCGCCAGCTGCTCCTGGAGCGCGGTCGAGGGGCCGCTGACCGCGGGCACCTCGGACGCGGCGATCTTCGCCAGGACCTCGCCGCGGGCGCTGCGGGCCTCCGCGAGGGTGCGGTCCGCGCGGGAGAGCACGTCACGGAGCCTGCCGAGGCGGGCCTCCGCGTCCTGGCGGACGGTGAGCACCGCCTCGATCTCGCGGCGCACCTCCTCCAGGGCGCGCGCCTCGCGGTCGTACCGGTCGGTGTGCGCGCGGCCGCCGCCCGGCGCCGAACTGCCCTCCGCGCGCTGCCAGAAGGCGAGCGGATCGCTGATGACCTGCTCGCGCAGGGCGGTCAGGGCGCGCGTGATGCGCTCCAGGTCGTCGCCCGCGGGGTGCTCGCCGGGGCGTACGCCCACGGAGTGCGCGAGGTGGCGGGTGCGGGCCAGCTCGGCGGCGAGCAGGTCGATGCGGGCGGGCAGCGCCGACCAGACGGCGTCGGCCGCGACGACCGTGTCCAGGGAGCGCGCGTACAGGTCGTTCATGCGGCTCACCAGCTCCTGGAGCGTGAAGCGCTCGCTGAGCCTGGCGGGGCCGGTGCCCGGCGGGTCGGCGCCGGCCGCGGAACCGCCCGCGACGGTCACCGACTCGCCGCGCAGCAGCTCCGTCAGCTCGACCAGGTCCTCGCGGCTGGGCCAGCGCCTGCGGGCGCGCAGCTCGCGGGCGGCGTTCAGGGCACCGGCGTACGCGTCGAAGTAGGCCCAGAGCAGGGTGATCCGCTGCTCGGTGGCCGCCCAGCGCTCCTCGGTGACGCCGGTGAGCGCGGCGCCTTCCAGGAGGCGGCGTCCCGCGTGGTCCTGGAGGGCGAGGAGCGAGGTCTCGATCGCCTCGTGCTCGGCGTCGAGCCGCGCCAGCGCACGGTCCACCTCATCCCGGTCCATCACCGGACCGGGGGGTCCCGTGCCGCTCATCGATCACCTCTCCGCTCTGCGTTGCCGCAACACTTCACTGGTACCGGGCCGGTCAGTCGCGGTACTCCGGGTCCGGCGGGCCCGGGACCTCGCCGAGGCCGCTCTTGAGCCACTTGTCGTACGACTTCTGCCAGCCGTCCTTCTTGTCCTCGCGGTACTCGTCGAGGACCTTGTTGACCCGGCGGACCAGGTCGTCCGAGCCCTTCTTCATCGCCACGCCGTAGTGCTCGGTGGTGAACGGCTCCTCGCCCTTCAGTTCGACCGTCGGGTCCTGTGCGGCCTGGCTCGCGGCGAGCGCGCTGTCGGTCACCACGGCGTCCACCTCACCGAGCTGGAGCCGCACGAGGCAGTCGAGCTGGTTGGGCACGGTGGTGGAGATGTCGGCGCCGAAGCTCTTCTTCTCCAGCTCCTCCAGGGCGATGGAGCCCGCCGCCGAGCAGACCTTCTTGCCCTTGAGCGAGGAGTCGTAGCCGGTGATGTCGGACTTCTTCGGGGCGAGCACCTGCTGGCCCGTCTCGAAGTACCCGGTCGAGAAGTCGACGTCCTCCAGCCGCTCGCAGTTGACCGTCATGGTGCGTACGACCATGTCGACCTGGCCGCTTTTGATCGCCGGGATGCGCTGGTTGGTCGGTATGGCCCGGAAGACGATGGCGTCGCGGTCGCCGAAGATCTCCTCGGCGATCTCCCGCGCGAGGTCGATGTCGAAGCCCTCCAGCTCGCCGCCCGGCTTGTTCGGGTCGCGGTAGCCCCAGCGGTAGCTGTTCTGGTCGACGCCGACGATCAACTTCTTGACCTCGCGGTTCTTGATGGCGTCGATCGCCGGGCCGTCCTTGCCCGAGGGGCGCAAACTCCGGTCGTTGCAGTCGTCGGCGTCCGCCCGCGAGGGCGCGGCGACCGTGACGCCGGAGCCGTCGTCCTTCGCCCCGCCGACGCCCTTGTGGGGCAGCGCCAGGACGAGCGAGCCCGCGAGCGCGCAGGCGAGCCCCATCGCGCCGACCCCGCCCCAGCCGCGCAGCCTGGCCGTGCCACGTCGTGTACGCATCGTCTGCGCGCCCCCTTCCACCTCTGACCCCATCACCGGTACTCCGAAAGCCTGCGGCCGATGCCGAGCACGGCGCCCGCCGCGCCGAGGACCGCGAGCACGGCGGCGCCGACCGGCAACCCGCTCATGGCGCCCCTGCCGTCCTCGGCGGCCCGCTGGAACTCGCGCTGTTCGTGCGCCAGGGCCCGGTCGAGGGCGGCGTCCACATTGTCGAAGCACTCGACGGTCGGCTTGACGCTCTTGTCGTCCTTGTCGCCGAGGATCCTGTCGAGTGCCCCCTGATAGTCACCCGAGTCGTCGCTGGAGCGGGCCGCTCTGTGGCGCTCCTGCCAGACGCCCACGTTCGCCACCGCCTGCTCGACCGGCCGCTCGCCGTCCTTGTCGTCGGCCAGGTCGACCGCCTCGCCGAGCAGTCCGCTGTCCGCGTCGCCGAGCCGCTTCATCAGCGCGCGGTAGGAGACGTCGAACTTGTCCTCGGCCTCGCCCCTCACCTCGGTGGTCTCCGCGCCCCGGCTGACCAGCGTCAGGTTCTCGTTGCCCCGGGCCTTCAGGGAGCTGATGCGGGCGTCGTTGAGCACGTTCAGGGAACGGACCCCGTCGTCGTACGACTCGTTGAGCCCCGCGCGGGCGAAGGTGTGGCCCGCGACGAGCCACAGCAGCACGACGGTCGTGGCGGCGGTCGCGGCGAGCAGGCCGTGGTTGAACACCCGGTTCGTACGGCGGTAGTTGCGGCGCTGGGCCCAGGCGAGGGCGGCGAGCGCGAGGACGCCGAGGGCGATGGCGGCCCAGGGGTAGGGCTTGGCGTTGCCGTAGTCGGAGCCGAGGCGTTCGTTCTCCGCCTTGTAGAGCTTCTCGGCGGCCGGGAGCATCCGCGTCTGCATCTTGTCGTTGGCGTAGCGCAGATAGGCGCCGCCGAGCGGCAGGCCCTGGCGGTTGTTCGCACGGGCGCGCTCGATCAGGCCCGTGTACTGGGGCAGCAGCTTGTTCAGCTTGCTGACGGCGGCGGCCGACGACGGGTCCGAGCCCGCGTTCGAAGCGGCCGTGGCGAGCTTCTGCGAGGCCCGCGCGATGTCGCGTTCGTAGCGGTCGCGGACGGCCGCGGGCTCCTGGCCGCCCGCCAGGAAGCCGCTGGACGCCGCGGTGTTGGCGTCCGCGAGCGAGCGGTAGATGGCCGCGGCGTCGGCGCTCAGCGGCTGGCTGCGGTGCAGCACGTCGTCCGCGGCGGCCGAGCGGGCCGTCATCTGCCAGGTGGTGACCCCGCCGAAAGCGACGACGAGCAGGGCGAGGAGGGCGCCGATGATCCGCAGCCTGCCCGGCTCGGTGGTCGCGGCGGCACGGAGCCGGTCGGTGCCCTCGGCCCAGGCGGTGCGGCGCGGGGCGGTGGCGGGCGTCCCGGAGGGCTGCCGCACGGCGGGCGGGGCCTGTGGCGGGG
>NZ_WMBF01000353.1:0-6618 GCF_019400875.1 Streptomyces anatolicus
CCCCCGGATGCCCCGTATCCCCCGCGACCACCCGGAACTGCGCGCCGTCGGCGTCCCGCAGCGTCGCCCAGGGCGGCTGGGCCGAGAGGTCCTGGTCGACCACATGCCCGCCGTACTCGGCCGTGGCCCGCACACACGCCTCGACGTCCGCGACGGTGAAGTGGACCTGCCAGTGCGGGCGGACGCCGGGATCGGGGTCCGCCTCCACGGCACCCGAACTGAGCCGCGCCGTGGGGCGGCCCGCGCTGTAGACCACCACCTCTTCCTGCTGGTACTGCACCTCGCAGCACTCGGGCCGCCCGCACGCCCAGTCCAGGACCTCGCCGTAGAAGATGGCGGCGTCGAACGCGTCGCGGGTGCGCAGCCGCAGCCAGGCGGGCGCCGAGTGCATCTCGCTGCGCCAGCTGGTGAGGATCTCGCCCTCCCAGATGCCGAAGACGGCACCGTCGCGGTCGGAGAGCAGAGCCGCGCGCCCGTTGGGGAAGGGGATCGGCCCCACCGCGGTGGTGCCCCCGCGCTCCCGGACCCGGCTCACCGTGTCGTCCGCGCTCAGCACCGCGAAGTAGGGGGTCCAGGCCGCCGCGATCTGGAGGGACGACGCGATGGCGCCGACCCCGGCGACCGGGTCGCCGTGGGCGGTGGCGACGGAGAACTGCTCGCCGAGCTTGGCCGGCCGGAACTCCCAGCCCATCACGGCACCGTAGAAACTCTGTGCGGTGGTGAGGTCCCGTGCCGTCAGGCTGACCCAGCACGGGGCCCCGACCGCCGACTCGCTCAGCGCCGACCCGGTCCTGGTACCCCGGGCCCTCCCGCCCGCGCCGGTCGTCGCGTCCGGGCCCGGAGGCATCCTGTTGTCGTGGTGCATGTGCAACCCGTCCTGGAAATCGAGGCGCCCTGAAAAACCAGTCTGGCACCTGTGCTTTCGGGTTCAGCGGGAGGCTCGGCGCCCTGCCGCCCTCCAGTGTGGGCAAGAGGGCGGGCGCCGCGCCACTCGGCCGGTGGCTCACCGCTTCGGGCGCCCCGCCCTCTTCGTGCGGCTCCCGGCCAGACAGGGCCGGGAGAGCAGCAGCAGGCTGTGCGCCTGGAGGCCGACCACGCCGTCCGCCTTGTGCTCGATCTCGTCCGAAAGGCCCAACGGGTCCGAGGTGTCGATGCGCGCCGTCCAGCGTTCCCCGTACGAGACGCCCGGCAGCCGGAAGGTGACCGGTTCCCGGTGGCTGTTCAGCAGGAGCAGGAAGGAGTCGTCCACCACGGGTCTGCCGCGGGCGTCCGGCTCCGCGATCGCGTCGCCGTTGAGGAAGACGGTGACGGCGTGCGCGTCGGGCCGCTGCCAGTCGCCCTCCGTCATCTCCCTCGCGTCGGGCCGCAGCCACACCAGGTCCGGCAGCGGCTGGCCCTCGTGCGTCGCGGTCTCCCCGCGGAAGAACCGGCGCCGCCGCAGGACCGGGTGCGCGGCGCGCAGCGCGATGGCCCGCCGGGTGAAGTCGACCAGGTCACGCTGTTCGTCGTCGAGGTCCCAGTCGATCCAGGAGATCTCGTTGTCCTGGCAGTAGGCGTTGTTGTTGCCGTGCTGGGTGCGGCCCAGCTCATCGCCGTGGGCGAGCATCGGGATGCCCTGCGAGAGCATGAGGGTGGCCAGGAAGTTGCGCTGCTGGCGCGCGCGCAGCTCCAGGATGCCCTCGTCGGTGGTGGGGCCCTCTACGCCGCAGTTCCACGAGCGGTTGGCGCTCTCGCCGTCGCGGTTGTCCTCGCCGTTGTCCTCATTGTGCTTGTCGTTGTACGAGACCAGGTCGCGCAGCGTGAAGCCGTCGTGCGCGGTCACGAAGTTGACGCTGGCGCGGGGGCGGCGGCGATCGCGCTGGTAGAGGTCGGAGGAGCCGGTCAGACGCGAGGCGAACTCCGCGAGCGAGTGGTCCTCGCCGCGCCAGAAGTCACGTACCGAATCCCGGTACTTGCCGTTCCACTCCGACCACAGGGGCGGGAAGTTGCCGACCTGATAGCCCCCCTCGCCGACGTCCCACGGCTCGGCGATGAGCTTGACGCGGCCCACCACCGGATCCTGCTGGACCATGTCGAAGAAGGCCGAGAGCCGGTCCACGTCGTGGAACTGGCGGGCGAGCGTGGCGGCCAGGTCGAAGCGGAAGCCGTCGACGTGCATCTCGGTGACCCAGTACCGCAGCGAGTCCATGACCAGCTGCAGGACGTTGGGGTGCCGCATCAGCAGGCTGTTGCCGGTGCCGGTGGTGTCGAAGTAGTGCGCCGGGTCGCCCTCCGCCAGGCGGTAGTACGAGGCGTTGTCGATGCCGCGGAAGGCGAGGGTCGGGCCGTTCTCGTTGCCCTCCGCGGTGTGGTTGTAGACCACGTCGAGGATCACTTCGAGCCCGGCCGCGTGGAGCTTCTTCACCATCGACTTGAACTCGGTGACCTGCTGGCCGCGGGAGCCACGCGCCGCGTAGGCGTTGTGCGGGGCGAAGAAGCCGATGGAGGTGTACCCCCAGTAGTTGGACAGGCCGCGGTCGAGCAGGAAGCCGTCCTGCACGTACTGGTGGACCGGCATCAGCTCGACGGCGGTCACCCCCAGCGCGACGAGATGGTCGATGACCGCCTCCGTCGCGAGGCCCGCGTAGGTGCCCCGCAGCTCCTCGGGGACCCCGGGGTGCGTACGGGTCAGGCCGCGTACGTGCGTCTCGTAGATCACGGTCTCGGCGTAGGGCCGCCGCAGCGGGCGGTCACCCTCCCAGGGGAAGGACGGATCGGTCACCACCGAGAGCAGGGTGTGGCCGGCGCTGTCGGCCGGCTCGGGACCGTCGGCCGACCGCTCGTAGAGGGACGCGTCGTTGTCCACCTGCCCCTCGAACGCCTTGGCGTACGGGTCCAGGAGCAGCTTCGCCGGATTGCACCGGTGGCCCGTCGCCGGTTCCCAGGGGCCGTGCACGCGGTAGCCGTAGCGCTGGCCGGGGCCGACGCCGGGCAGATAGCAGTGCCAGATGAAGCCGTCGACCTCGGGAAGCGTGACGTTCCGGTGAGAGCCGTCCTCGGCGACGAGGACGAGGTCGACCCGGTCGGCGGCCTCGCTGAACAGGGCGAAGTTGGTGCCTTCGCCGTCGTAGGTGGAGCCCAGGGGGAACGGGCGTCCGGTCCAGGTGCGCACGCTGCTGCCTCCAGAAGGATGAGCGTGGTCTCGGTCTGTCCGCGGCGCCCGAGGCGTCTTGCGAGACACAGGCGGGCCGCGGCTTCCCCAGCGGGGTCGCCGCGGCCGGCCGTGGCGTGCTGCCGCGTGAGCACGACGCTCACATGGCGGCCGCCGGGTGCGGCTCGGGGGACGACGCTGCGGGACGCTCCACCATCCTCTGCCAAGACGCGTCGGCGCGCTGGGTGTGGGCGCCCGGGGCGGCACCGACGACGACCGGTTCCTCCTCCGCGGGGGTCGCCAGCGCGGCGACCGGCACCTCCCGCGGCAGCGGGCGCGCCACCCGCAGCGCGGGCGCGGGCGTGGTGGGGGCCAGCGGGGCGCGTTCGGGGCACCGCGCGCGGTGCGAGAACCAGATGATCTTGCCGTTGGTTCCCGGGTAGTTGCCCCAGCCGTCGCTCAGCGCGGCGATCTGCGCGAGATAGCCCTGCGGTCCGTAGTGCGGGTCCGGCAGATCGCGTTCGTTGTCCGACACGGCGGTGATGAGGTGCTGTCCGCTCCACCACATCTCCACCACGGCGTTCTTGTCCGTTCCGTGTTCCTCGACCGCCCGGAGCAGCACACCGGCGCAGTGGCACACGGGTTCGACGAGAATCCCCAGACCCCAGTGCCGGAGATGTGCGGCCAGAATGCGCCTGACCTGATCGATCCTCTCCGGGCTGATCTCCACCTCAAGGTGGTAGTAACAGGGGATTGCAGTCTTCATCGCGCTTGGCTCCTCTCAGCGAAGCCCCGGTTTCATCGGCTCTGTGAGCCGAGCCCCGAGCACGAAGCGTGAACACTGATCGCTTCTGAGTCAGTCTCAGGGTGAGAGCACTGCTCCATTCGTGCAACACGAGCAGGTCAGAGCCGGTCGTTGAAGATCCAACAGGACGCTGCGTGGTCACGCGTGCACCATGGGTGGGAAGTCAGGTGTGCCGTGCGCACCTCCGGAGAACGAGAAGGTGACCGGCGTGCTGCTGTTGCCTACGAAGGCCGAGGTCGCACGGCATCTGGACCAATACCGGGCGTGGGAGCGCTTGTTGCTCGCGGACCCGGCCGACCGCACCGTGCGGATGCACTTCGAGAACACCGCGTACACGCTGTGCGTACTGATGGGTGAGTGCACGGCTCGGGTCGCCGCCGACGCGGCCGAGCACTACCTGGGTCTGCGGCCGGTGCGCCGTCAGCAGGCGTCCGGCACCCGGGCGTCCACGCGGCGCGGCTGTGGTGCGCGCCCCGTGCGCCCGAGCGTGGCAGAGGAGATATCGATGACCCGAGCGTCGCAGTCGAGCCCGGCCGCGTCGGTGACGTCGTCGGAGCCGACGACGTCACCGGAGCAGCGGGGCCCGGCCTCCCTCACCGTGCCCGTCCTCGATGTCCGCCCCGTGCTCGACTGCGGCCGCCGCCCGGTGAAGGCGGTCCCCGGCGAGACCTTCCAGGTCACCGCCACGGTCTTCGGCGAGGGCCACGCGCCGGTCGGCGCCCATGTCGTCCTGCTCGGCCCCGACGGCCGGACCGGCCCCTGGACCCCCATGCGCGAGCTGTCCCCGGGCAGCGACCGCTGGGGCGCGGAGGTGACACCGGACGCGGAGGGCCGCTGGACGTACGCCGTGGAGGCGTGGGCGGACCCGGTGACCGGGTGGCGCCGCACGGCCGAGGTCAAGATCCCGGCCGGTCTCGACACCGAGGTGACGCTCGAGGAAGGAGCGCTGCTGTACGAGCGTGCCGCCGCCGGAGTCCCGGACGGCGCCGGACGCCGGACGCTCCGGGCGGCCGCGGACGCGCTGCGCGACGAACTGCGCCCGCCGGCCGGCCGTCTCGCGGCGGCCCTTTCCCCGGAGGCGGACGCCGTGCTCGCGCGCCACCCCCTGCGCGAACGGGTCACCCGCTCGCACGCCCTGCCGCTGCTCGTGGAGCGGCGGCGGGCTCTGTTCGGCTCCTGGTACGAGTTCTTCCCGCGCTCGGAGGGCGCTGTCGTGCGGGAGGGGGCCCCGCCGGTGTCGGGGACGTTCCGCACGGCGGCCGAGCGGCTGCCCGCGATCGCGGACATGGGCTTCGACGTGGTCTATCTGCCCCCGATTCACCCGATCGGTTCCACCTTCCGCAAAGGCCCCGACAATTCGCTCTCCTCGGGACCGCAGGATGTCGGCGTGCCCTGGGCGATCGGCTCGCCCGAAGGCGGCCATGACGCCATCCACGCCGACCTCGGGACCCTGGAGGATTTCCGCGCTTTCGTGCGGCGGGCGGGGGAGCTGAACCTTGAAGTGGCACTGGACTTCGCGTTGCAGTGCTCGCCGGATCATCCGTGGGTGGAGAAGCATCCGGAGTGGTTCCGGCACCGGGCGGACGGTTCCATCGCGTACGCGGAGAACCCGCCGAAGAAGTACCAGGACATCTATCCGCTCGCCTTCGAGGAGGATTTTCCGGGGCTGGTCGAGGAGACGGTGCGGCTGCTGCGGTTCTGGATGGGGCACGGGGTGCGGATCTTCCGCGTCGACAATCCGCATACCAAGCCGGTCGTGTTCTGGGAGGAGGTGATCGCCCGGATCAACGGCACCGACCCGGACGTCATCTTCCTCGCCGAGGCCTTCACCCGCCCCGCCGTCGTGCGGGCGCTGGCGCAGGCCGGATTCCAGCAGTCGTACACGTACTTCACCTGGCGCAACACCAAGCCGGAACTGACGGAATGCCTGACCGATCTCTCCGTCGCGACGGCCGACTATCTGCGCCCCAACCTCTTCGTGAACACGCCCGACATCCTGTCCGGATACCTCCAGGACGGCGGCCGCCCCGCCTTCGAGGTGCGCGCGGTGCTGGCTGCCACGCTCTCCCCGAGCTGGGGTGTCTACAGCGGCTTCGAGCTGTGCGAGAACACCCCGTCCGGTCCGGACAGCGAGGAGTACCTGCACTCGGAGAAGTACGAACTGCGCCCGCGCGACTGGGCGGCGGCCGAGCGCGAGGGCCGCACCATCGCCCCCCTCATCACCACCCTCAACACCATCCGGCGACGCCACCGCGCCCTGCACCAGCTGCGGAACCTCCGTTTCCACCACGCCGACAACGACGCGCTCATCGTCTACAGCAAACGCGAGGGCCACGACCTGGTCGTGGTGGTCGCCAACCTCGACCCTCACCACACCCAGGAGGGCACGGTCTGCCTCGACATGCCGCACCTCGGCCTCGGCCGGCACGAAACGGTGCCGGTGTACGACGAGTTGAGCGGCGAGACCTACCAGTGGGGCAGCTCCAACTACGTGCGTCTCGGCCCGGGCGGCGCCCATGTGCTCGTCCGGCCGGAGCCGGGGGAGCCGGGGGAGAACGGAGGGTCACCCACATCATGATCGTCAATGAGCCCGTCCAGGACACCTTCGAGGACACGCCCACCAAGGACCGGCATCCCGACTGGTTCAAACGTGCCGTGTTCTACGAAGTACTCGTGCGCTCCT
>NZ_WMBF01000354.1:0-6604 GCF_019400875.1 Streptomyces anatolicus
CCTCCGGGGCGCCCCCCGGCCCCGCCCAGCTGCTCTTCGCGGGCGACGTCGACGCCGCGCGCGTGGTGCTGCTCCACGACGGTCTGCGCATCGTGCGCTATGCCGAGCCGAAGGAGGGCACGAGCGGCGCCGCGCTGGACTTCGCGCGGGTGGACGGCGCGAGCGGCCCCGAGGCGAGCGCCGTCGTCGTCAGCCGCGCGGACGGCAACATCCGCTATCTGACCGCCCCTTGGGTCAAGGCCGCCGCGGTCCGCGACCTGCTGAAGCCCGCCGCGAAGGCCCAGCCCCTGCACCGCGACAAGGACGGCGTCACCGACCCCTTCGCCGGTCCCGCGCCGACCGGCCAGTGCACGTCGTGGAACGCGCTGCGGCTGCGCGACGACACCGGCGTGGTGCGGACATCGACCGACCTCGGGGAGCTGACCCCCGCCCGGCTGACCGCGGGCCGCCCCGAGGCGCCGCGCGAGACCGCGCCCGCGGACTGGGCCAAGACCGCCTGCTCCCTCGCGTCGGTGCGCTCGAACGGCGTACGGTCCGTGAACTCCTGGGCGTATGCCCGGCAGACCCTCCCCGAGGGCAACGGCGCCGCCCAGTGGGTCTGCACCCGCGCCGAGACCTGGCGGGGCGCGGGCAGCCGCTCCCTCGCCCAGTTCGAGACGGCGGGCGGGCCCGCGGGCGCCGTGGCCGCCAAGGCCGAGGACACCACCGCGTGCGGCGCCCGCGACCCGAAGGTCCTCGCGGGCGTCCTGTGGAAGTCCCGGGGCGGGAACTGGTACCTCCTGGGCGCGGGCAGCAAGGACGTCACGTCCCTGACCACGTCCGGCGGCGACCGGGTCCAGGGCAACGTCATCGCGGCCAGGACGGAGCGCACCGCACGGGCCCGCCTGACCGGCACCCTGGCGGACGGCACGAAGGTGTCGACGCTGGGGTAGCGAGCGCGCGAGCGGCTGGTGCTCGATCTGTGAACTCCCTTGGCGGACCGGCCCGTCGGGCGGCCGGATCTGCTCGGTAAGGTGTTCGTATGACTACCGGGGTGCGCCGCAGGATGGGTGTCGAGGAGCGGCGGCAGCAGTTGATCGGGGTCGCGCTCGACCTCTTCAGCCACCGCTCGCCCGACGATGTGTCCATCGACGAGATAGCAGCGGCCGCGGGTATCTCGCGGCCACTGGTCTACCACTACTTCCCCGGCAAACTCAGCCTGTACGAGGCGGCGTTGCGGCGGGCGGCCGAGGATCTGGCCGGGCGGTTCGAGGAGCCGCGCGAAGGGCCGCTCGGGGAGCGGCTGTTGCGGGTGATGGGCCGCTTCCTGTCCTTCGTCGACGAGCACGGGCCCGGTTTCTCCGCGCTGATGCGGGGCGGTCCCGCGGTCTCGGCGGGCGGGCCCTGCGCGCGGGAGACGGTGTCGACGACGACCGCGCTGATCGACTCGGTGCGGCAGGCCGCGTACGACCAGATCCTCGCGCACCTGGGGGTCACCGAGCCGCCCGCCCGCCTTGAACTTGTCGTGCGCTCCTGGATCTCGCTCGCCGAGTCCACCGCGCTGCTCTGGCTGGACGGGCGGCGCATTCCGCGCGCGGAGCTGGAGCGGCAGCTCGTGCACGACTTCGCGGCGCTGACCGCGGTGAGCGCCGCCTACGACGAGGAGATGGCGGAGCTGCTGCGCGCCGTCCTCGCCCAGGAGCCGGCCGACGGCCCGTTCGCCGAGCTGATCACCAGGCTGGCGGCGCTGGCACCGTGACGGCACGGCTGACCTTCCGCGGCGCCGACGAGAGCGACACCTCCACCCTGGCGGGGCTCTACGACGGCGCGGCCCGCTGGATGCTGGAGCGCGGCATCGACCAGTGGAAGCCGGGCGACAAGGACGAACGGCACTTCCGCCGGCTGATCACCTCGGGTGTGGAGGAGGTGTGGCTCGCCCACGAGGGGGACGAGGTCGTCGGGGCGTTCGAGATCTGGTGGGACGACGAGGCCGCCTGGGGTGTGCGGGCGCCGGTCGCGGGATACGTCCACCGGCTGATGGTGCGGCGCGGGGCGCGGCCGGGCACGGGGCGGGCGCTGCTCGCGCGGGCCGAGCGGCGCATCGCCGACGCGGGGCGTGAACTGTCCCGGCTTGACTGCGTTTCGGCCAACCCCCGGCTGCGCGCCTACTACGAGGGGGCGGGGTACGCGGTCGTCGGGGACCTGGCGGGGAAGGTGGCCGCCGACGGGAGCACGTACGGCGTGACGCTCCTGGAGAAGCGGCTCTCCGGCGCCCCCCGAGGCGCCTCCTAAGGGGCCCCAGAGCCCCGGGTCCGGCTAGGGATTCCCGGTCAGGCCGAGGACGAGGAGTGCGATGTCGTCGTCCCTGTCATGACCGAAGCAGGCGAGCAGCGTGTCGCACAGGGCCGTGACGCCGAGCGGTGACTCGGCGGCGGCGACGCGCAGGTGCTCCATGGAGACCGCGAGGTCGATGCCGCGGGTCTCGATGAGGCCGTCGGTGACCATGAGGAGCCGGTCGGTGGGGAGCAGGGCCGTCTCGGTGGGCGCGGGCCTTTCGAGGCCGAGGCCGAGCAGCGGGCCGCTCGCCTCCAGGTAGGTGGCGACGCCGTCGTCGCTGACGATGAGCGGCGGGATGTGCCCGGCGTTCGAGACGCGGGTGCGTCCGGTGCCGGGGTCGACGAGCGCCAGGCAGAGGGTGGCCGTCACGTCGGGGTGGTAGCGCTGGAGCATCTTGTCGAGGCGGTGGGCGAGGATCCGGGGGTCGGGTTCGTCGACGCAGTAGGCGCGCAGGGCGTGCCGGATCTCGACCATGACGGTGGCGGCTTCGAGGGAGTGGCCGACGACGTCGCCGATGGCGGTGAGGACGCCCGCCGAGGTGGGCAGCGCGGCGTAGAAGTCGCCGCCGATCTCCGTGTCGCGGGAGGCGGGTTCGTAGCGCACGACGACTTCGGTGCCGGGTACCTGCGGCACGTGCGCGGGCAGGAAGCTGCGCTGGAGGGTGAGCGCGATGTGGCGTTCCATCTCGTACATGAGCAGGCGTTCGGCGGCGAGCGCGGTGGCGTGCGCGAGCCGTCCCACGAGACGGCCGGTGCCGGGGGCGGGTGCCTGGGCGTACGAGGGGGTGGCGAGGCAGACGGGCGCGCACCCCTCGCGGCTGCGGGCCAGGGCGAGCCGGGCGCCGTCGGGCCCCGCGGAGCCGGGCTCGGCGTGGAAGAAGCCGGGCGGCCACAGCGGGGCGGGCGCGAAGGTGCTGCGCACGCCGACGTGGCCCGACATGATGCGCATGACGAGCCGCGCCACCGCTTCGTGCGCGCCGTCGTCGGGCAGGGAGGAGGTGGCCCTGCGCCGGGACAGGCCGCGGTGCATCGCGCCGTCGTCACTGAGGATGAAGGCGGCGGCGGGGCCGCGGGTGAGGCGGTCGGCGCCCGCGGCGGCGGCGTCGGCCAGCTCGCGCGGGCAGCGGGCGGACTGCACGTCCAGGATGGTCTCGGCGAGCCGGGTCAGGTGCCCGGCCTCGGCCTCGGCGTCGCTGCGGTGGCGGGCGCCGCGGGCGACGGCCCGGATGACGGCCTGGATCTCCTCCGGCTCGGCGGGCACGGTCAGATAGGCCTCGCCGCCCGCGTCGAGGCCGCGGCACCGGTCGGCGGGGGCGACGCGGGCCGCCGAGAAGTGCACGACGGGCACGACGGCGGTCTGCGGGGATTCCTTGAGGCGTCGGCAGAGCTCGAAGCCGCTCATGTCGGGCAGGCCCACGTCGATGAGCGCCACGTCGGGCAGGTCGCCCGCGCGGTGCCGCGCGTCGAGTTCGAGGAGGGCCTCGCCCGCGCTGGCGGCGAGGATGACGCGGTGGCCGTCCCGGCGCAGGACCGCGCCCAGCGCGTATCGACTGGCGGCCGTGTCGTCGACCACCAGGATCGTGGTGTCTGCCTTGCCGTTGGCGCTCAAGCGAGGCCCCTCAGGGGCAATGTCGGTGGGGCAGGCCTCCGTCGGGCCTGCCCGACCAAGTTAGCGTCCTAGGACGCGCTCCGGGAGAAGACGGCGACGGTCCGACCGGGAACGGTGAAGATCCCGGAACTGGACTCATACGAAACAGACTTCACGATACGATCTGTGCCTTTCGCCTGGATGGGGTGGAGTCGGTACATGCTGCCCGCAGCGGACCGGACCTGCTGTTTCTGGGTCTCGGGGGTGGCGTTGAAGACCACGACGAGGTCGCCCGCGCGCAGGGTGATGACGCCGGGCGTCTCGGCGCGGCCCGACAGGGGGAAGGAGAGCTTCCGCTGGACTTGGCCGGTGGTGCGCTGACCGAAGACCTTCTCGGTCGTACGGATCCTCAGCAGCTCCCGGTAGGCGGCCGAGGCCCCCTCGATCTCCGCGCAGCCCACCTTGACGGACGTCAGCAGCGGCTTGCCGTAGGGCCACTTGGACTTGTTGTCGGCGGCCGGGGGCAGGCCCCGGCCGAAGCCGTTGCCGTCGCGGCAGTCCCAGGGCGGGGCGTTGAACCAGTCGCCGCTGTCGTAGGAGTTGCGGTCCAGGGACTTGGAGCGCAGCCGGTCGGTGCCCGCCTGGGAGAGAGCGGGGCCCTGCGAGAGCGCGGCGGTCGCCATCGCGAGGACCTGCATGCGCGCGCGGTCTGCGGGCGTCGTGGACGGGGGCAGCTTGAAGGCGAGGGCGTCGAAGAGGGTTTCGTTGTCGTGGGCGTCGGCGTAGGCGAGGGCGTCGCCGGGGGCGGCCGCGTATCCGGCGGGCGAGCCGTTGTAGTCGACCTCGGAGCCCTTGACCTCGCGGCCCGTGGAGTCGGTGAAGGTGTAGTCGGCGAGGTTGCCGGTGAGGCCGACCTTGATCAGGTCCTGGTAGTGCAGGAGGCGGGCCTTCTGCTCGGCAGCCGTTCCGTTGGACTTCGAGGAGTTGGGGTCGGTGTACAGGCCGCTGGCGAAGCCCTGGACCCCGGGGTCGTCGTCGAAGGGGCCGCCGCCGCGCACCGCGTCCCGGGCCCGGTCGGAGAAGGTGGCGATGCCGGTGCCCGCCATGTTCTTCTGGGTGGCCTGGACGAAGCGGGCGTCGTCGGCGGCCTCGCCGAAGTTCCAGCCCTCGCCGTAGAGGATGATCCGCTTGCCGTCGACGCCGTCCTTCGCGGGGGTGAGCGCGTCCAGGGCCTCGCGGACGGCGAGGATGTTGGCCTTGGGATGGTGGCCCATCAGGTCGAAGCGGAAGCCGTCGACCTTGTACTCCTTGGCCCAGGTGACCAGGGAGTCGACGACGAGCTTGCCCATCATGGCGTTCTCGGGCGCGGTGTTCGCGCAGCAGGTGGAGGTCGCGACGGTGCCGTCGGCGAGGAGCCGGTGGTAGTAGCCGGGGACGATCCTGTCGAGTACGGACTTGGGGTCCTGGCCGCTGGCCGCCGTGTGGTTGTAGACGACGTCCATGACGACGCGCAGCCCGTCGCGGTTGAGCGCCCGCACCATCTCGCGGAACTCGACCGTGCGCCGGGTCCCGTCGGGGTCGGTGGCGTACGAGCCCTCGGGCACCGTGTAGTGGAAGGGGTCGTAGCCCCAGTTGTAGGCGTCGTCGGCGGCGACGGCGGCCACGCACTCCTGCTGCCTCTCGGAGTCGGCGGCGAAGGAGGCGAGATCGCAGTCGGGGCGCTTCTGGTCGGCCACGCGCTCGGGGATGGTCGCGATGTCGAAGGCGGGGAGGAGATGGACGTACGACGTGCCGGCCCTCGCCAGCTTCCTCAGGTGCCGTGAGCCCTTGCTGCGGGCGTCGGTGAAGGCGCGGTAGGTGCCGCGATGGCGGGCCTTCGCGGTGCGGTCGGAGGCGGAGAAGTCCCGGATGTGCAGTTCCTGGATCTGCGCGTTCCGCAGCGGCACGGCCTCCGGCTTCCTCAGCTCCCGCCAGCCTCTGGGCGCGAGCGACTTGTCGGTGAGGTCGACGGCGATGCTGCGGGTGGAGTCGGCGGTCAGGCCGAGCGAGTAGGGGTCGGTGACCTTGTTCGTGACGACCGCGCGGGCGCTCGGGGAGAAGACCTTGACGACGTAGCGGTAGCTCTTGCCGGACCAGTACTTCGGTCCGGTGGCCGACCAGACGCCGCTCACGCCGTCGCGCCGCATCGGCACGCGCGCGCCGCCGAGTTCCAGGGCGACGGACTGGGCGGTGGGTGCCCATACGGAGAGCGTGACCCCGCCCTCGCGGAAGACCGGGCCGAGCCGTGCCTTCGTGGCGCGGGCCGCGTAGAGGTCGTCGAGGACGCCCTGGGTCTGGACGCCGGTGGCGGCGGTGAGGGTGCCGTCGGGGGCGCGCCGGGTGAGGATCACCTGGCCGGTGAGGTCTTCGGCGGTGTGCTTCTGGTCGCGCGGGGCGACTTCGTAGGCGGCGTACGCGGACAGGTGGGGGAAGCGGGCGCGCTGGGTGGCGGAGAGGCCGCCGGGGATCTCGCGGAGGGCCGACTCCCGTCCGGTGCCGGTGAGTTCGCCGTCCCGCACGGCGAGTTCTCCCTCGGGGTCGGCGACGAGGCGGGTGGTGGTGCCCGCGGCCGCTCCGTCGTCCTTGACGGCGACGGTGGTGCGGTCGATCCACTGGGCGGTGGACTTCGTCAGGTCGAGGGGGCCGGTGTCGGGGGGTGGTG